>NZ_JAAGMH010000033.1:0-4987 GCF_010548505.1 Streptomyces sp. SID14515
CTCCACCCCGGGCGGCCTGCCCGTACGCACGCCCGGCCGCACCATGGCGGAGGCGGAGCGGGAGCGCGGCCGCCATCGCGGCTCGCCCGCGCCGGCCACTCCGGCGGTGCCGCGCGGCGACACACCACGGACCTCGCCGCCACGCAGCGCGGGACAGGCGTTCGGCGCCTTCCACCGCGGCCGAAGCTCCCAGGGCAAGCCCGGAGGACCGGACGGCCCGACCGCACCGCCGACCTCCGCTCCGTAACCCGGAACGCCCATCCGTACGGTGTCCGGCCCGCCGGACGCGATCGCTCGCTCGAACATCCGAGATTGGAGGTACGGGCCCTCGGCCGGTTCCCCCGGCGCCACGGTCCCGTCACTCATCATGCAGACCACAGACAACAGCCTCACCTGGCTCCTGCAGAGGCTGCTCGAGCAGACCCCCGGAACGCGGCACGCCCTGGCCCTGTCCCGCGACGGGCTCAAGCTCTGCTGGACCGAGCACCTCACCCTCGACCAGGCCGATCAACTGGCCGCGATCTGCTCGGGCATGCAGGCCCTCGCGCAGGGCGCCTCCATCGAGTTCGGCGACGGATCCGGCGGCGTACGGCACTCGATGACGGAGTTCCACGGCGGCCTGCTCTTCATCGTGGAAGCCGGTGAGGGCGCGCATCTCGCCGTCGTCGCCACCGAGGACGCCGACCCCACCGTGGTGGGCCACCAGATGACGCAGATGGTCGAGCAGATCGGCGAACACCTGCGCGCCGCACCACGCGGCGAGGTGCGAGGGAGCGGGTCATGACCCTCCGTCCCGTCGACACCGGCGACCCCGACCGGCTCTACACGGTCACCGGCGGACGCAGCCGCTCCGCGGACTCCTTCGACCTGGTGACCCTCGTGGTCAGCGAGTGCCGGCCCACCGCCGGAATGCAGTCGGAGCACGCACGGATCCTCGACCTGTGCCGCCACCCGACCGCCGTCGTCGAGATCGCCGCCGAACTCTCGCTGCCCGTCACCGTGGTGCGCATCCTGCTCGACGACCTGCACGCCATGGGCCGTATCACCGCCCGCCACCCCCGTACGGCCGCCTCGCCCAGCGCGCTCCCCGACTCCGAACTGCTGAAGGAGGTGCTCCATGGACTCCGTAAGCTCTGAACTGCCGGGCGAGCGCACGCCGCTGGCCGACGCCGCGGAAACCGGCCTGAAGATAGTCGTCGTCGGAGGGTTCGGCGTCGGCAAGACCACCCTCGTCCGCTCGGTGAGCGAGATCCGGCCGCTGAACACCGAAGAGGTCATGACGCAGGCGGGCGTCGGCGTCGACGAGACGGACGGCGTCGACGCCAAGACGACCACCACGGTCGCCTTCGACTTCGGCCGCATCAGCCTCAACGAGCGCATCGTGCTGTACCTGTTCGGCGCTCCGGGCCAGGAACGCTTCTGGTTCCTGTGGGACCGGCTGTTCTCCGGCACCCTCGGCGCGGTGGTGCTCGTGGACACGCGCCGGATGGACGACTCGTGGTACGCGATCGACCGGCTGGAACACCACGGCACACCGTTCGTGGTGGCGGTCAACCGCTTCGACGACGACGGCGCCCACTCGCTCGACGAGATCCGCAAGGCCCTGGCGCTGCCCGAGCACATCCCGATGATCGACTGCGACGCCCGGGTCCGGCGGTCCAGCAAGAACGTACTGATCACGCTCGTCGACCATCTGCGCACGATGGCCATCGCCCGGGAGACGACACCATGAGCACCTCCAGCCCTTCCTTCGACACCGGTGCCGGCACCGGCTGCCCGGTCGCCTCCGGTGCGGTGCGGCTCTCCGGAACCTCCTACCAGCAGACGCCCACGGAGCTCTACCGCTCGCTGCGGCGGGAGCACGGCGCGGTGGCGCCGGTCCTGCTCGACGGCGACGTTCCGGCCTGGCTGGTGCTCGGCTACGCCGAACTGTCCTACGTCACCACCCACGACGAGCTGTTCGCCCGGGACTCGCGCCGCTGGAACCAGTGGGACAGCATTCCGCCGGACTGGCCGCTGCTGCCGTACGTCGGCTACCAGCCGTCGGTGCTGTTCACCGAGGGCGACGAGCACCGGCGCAGGGCCGGGGTGATCACCGAAGCGCTGGAAGGCATCGACCAGTTCGAGCTGGCCCGCGACTGCCGGCGCATCGCCGACCAGCTCATCGCGGAGTTCGCCGGAAGCGGCCGCGCCGAGCTGATGAGCAGCTACGTCCACGCGCTGCCGATGCGGGCCGTGGTCCAGATGTGCGGCATGCCGGTCTCGGGCGCGGACACCCAGCAGCTGGTGGACGACCTGCGGATCTCGCTCGACGCCGGTGAGGGCGACGACCCGGTGGCGGCGTACGGACGCGTCGGCGAGCGGCTGCGCCAACTGGTCAAGGACAAGCGGGCGGACCCCGGGCCCGATGTCACCTCGCGGATGGTGACGCACGGGGCGGGCCTCGCGGACGAGGAGATCGTCCAGGACCTGATCTCGGTGATCGCCGCGGCCCAGCAGCCCACCGCGAACTGGATCTGCAACACGCTGCGGCTGCTGCTGACCGACGAACGCTTCGCGGTGAACGTCTCCGGCGGCAGGCTCAGCGTCGGCGAGGCGCTGAACGAGGTGCTGTGGCTGGACACTCCGACGCAGAACTTCATCGGCCGCTGGGCCGTACGGGACACCCAGCTCGGCGGCCGGCACATCCGGGCGGGCGACTGCCTGGTCCTGGGGCTCGCCGCGGCCAACACCGACCCGGAGATCTGGCCGGAGTCGTACGTCGGCGCCGAGAACTCCGCCCATCTGTCGTTCAGCGGCGGCGAACACCGCTGTCCCTACCCCGCACCGCTGCTGGCCGATGTGATGGCCCGTACGGCGGTGGAGACGCTGCTGGAACAGCTGCCGGACCTGATGCTGGCGGTGGAGCCGGCGCAGCTCTCCTGGCGTCCGTCGATCTGGATGCGCGGACTGGCCACGCTGCCGGTCCAGTTCAGCCCGATGGCGCAGTAGCGGGAGCCGCAGCAGTAACGGTGTGGGCGGCCGGGGTTCACGGACCCGGCCGCCCACACCGCTCGAAGGTTCCGGTCGTCAGCCGGACACCGGCGTGAAGCGGACCGGCAGGCTCTGCGGGCCCCGGGTGAAGACACCGTGCTCGACCGGATCGAAGCCGTCGGCCGGCCGCAGATCCGGCATGGCGTCCAGCAACTGGCTCACGCCGACCTCGACTTCGGCCTTGGCGAGCAGAGCGCCGACGCAGAAGTGGCGGCCGAGCGCGAAGGCGAGATGATCGGCCGCCGCCGAGAAGGCGTTCGTGGCGGTCAGGTCCTCGCGGAAGATGTCGAAGACGTCAGGGTTCGCGTAACGGTCCTCGTCACGGTTGGCCGCGCCTATCAGGCAGGTCACCGTGGCGCCCGCCGGTATGGTGCCGCCGCTCAGCTCCACCTCCGTCGCCGACTGGCGCATGATCATGTGCACCGGCGGCGTGTAGCGCAGCGTCTCGGCGAAGGCGCGGGCGATCAGGCTCCGGTCGGCGCGGACCGCCGCCAACTGCTCCGGGTGGGCCAGCAGGTTGGCGAAGATGCCGGCGATGGCCTTGTCGGTGGTCTCACCGCCGGCCGCCAGCAGCAGACTGCAGAACGCCTTGACGTCCTCGTCGCTCATCCGGACCCCGTCGACCTCCGCGGTGCACAGCGCCGACAACAGGTCGTCGCCGGGCGCCTCACGCCGCTTCCGGATGATCGGCAGCATGTACTCGGCGAACTCGACGCGGGTACGTTCACCCGCCCGCGCCACGTCCTGATCGCCGGAGAGATTGCCGAGAAAGGCGATGACGGCCGTATACCAGCCGTGAAAACGCTCATGGTCGGATTTGTCCAGCCCGAGCATGTCCGCAATGACGTTCACAGGAAAGCGGGTGGCGTAGTCGGCGACCAGGTCGACGGAACCGGAGTCACGGAACGCGTCGATCAATTCGCGTGAATTGCGCTCGATGACCGGTAAGAACTTGTCCCGCAGCTCGCCGCCCCGGAAGGCGGGCGCGACCAGCGCCCGGCGCACGGCGTGTTCACGCCCGCTGAGCTGGAGTATCGTCCGCCCGTGCACGGGCTCGATCTGCCAGTCGTAGTTCTCGGTGGTGAATTCACCGGCTTTGTCCTTGAAGACGCGCTCGACGTCCTCATAACGCGAGACGATGTAACTCCGGGTGGCCTCGTGCCACAGGAGCGGCGACTCATGACGCATGAGGCGATATGCCTGATACGGGTCTCTCTCGAACTCGGGTGACAAAATGTCCGGCGCTGTGACCGACATGAACTCTCCCTCGTGAACGGGGAACGGAAACGTGTGAACCGATCACTCCCATCAGCTCGCGAGAACACGTATTCGTCAAGAGTTGCCACCCGTTGCGACCCGTTGCGACCCGTCGCGGCCCGTTGCGGCCCGTTGCGACCGGTCGCCGTGCATGGCGGCCTGCCCGGGCCCGGCCGCTCAGTCGTCGGCGGGGCCCGCCGCCACCCGCCCCGTCAGCGCCGCCAGCGAGCTGCGCACATGCGCCATGTGCGCCTGGACCTCCTCGCGGCCCTCCTCGTGCTCCCGCAGGATCCGCTCCGTCTCCCGGACCACCCGCTCCTCCCTGACCCGGGCCTCCGACAGGATCTCCGCCGCCCGCGCCTCCGCGTCCTCCTGGCCGTGCCGGGCCGCCTCCTGCGCGGCGGCGAGATCACGGCCCGCCTCCGCGAGCAGCGCCTCGGCCCGCTCGGTCAGCTCCGCGTGCCGGGCCTCCGACTCCGCCTCGGCCGCCGCGATTTCGGCCTCCGCCGCCTTGTGCCGCTCCGCGTGCTCCTGCTCCTGGTGGGCCAGCACGCTCGCCGTACGGCCACGGGTCTGCGCCATCGCGGCCTCGGCCGCCCCGCGCACCTCCTCGGCCTCCTCGCGGGCCGCGGCGAGCAGGCCCTCCGCCTCCCGGACCGCCCCGGCGACGCGCTCCTCCGCCGCCGCCACGGCAGCC
>NZ_JAAGMH010000035.1:0-14582 GCF_010548505.1 Streptomyces sp. SID14515
AAAGGAGAAAGGCGCGTGCCTCCGGCACGTCAGATATGAGAATGCGTCATTCTCTTTTTCTGAAGCTCTGTTGGGTTTCTGGGGGCATTCCATGCCCCCAGGGAAAAGAATGGGGCCATTCCATGGCCGGGTGGATTGCTGTGTTTTCAGAAGTGCGGTTTCGGTGGGGTGTTGGGGCCTTCCAGGCCCAACGGCTGCTCTGGGTTGTCGGGTGATGGGGTCTCAATCCCCTCCGGGGCTCGAGGTGTGGGGCCAGGGTGAGCTTCGCCGTGTCTCGATCAGCGTTCTCCGCGTTGCTGTATGGAGCGGCTGCGATCTCTGAGAGAGGTGAGTCATGAGTTACTACGGTGGCGGGCCGGACTGGGCGATGATCGGTGCGAAGAGGCGCGCGGAACGGGATGCTTCGAGCGCCCGGTCTGACGCGGGCATGTGGAGGGCGCGGGCGGAGGCATTGGCTGCTCAGGTATACGAGGTGGCTGATCGGACGTGTCCCACTCACGTGGCAGACCACTGTCAGTGCCGGCGGTGTTGGGAGCGGCGGGTCTCTGAACTTTTCGGCCAGGGGGTAGCCAACGGCACCGCAGCGGGCGCCGGGCCTGCGGACCCGTTCTGGAACCTGGTCAACAAGGTCTCCAGTGAAGCCGAGGAGCGTCGTAAGGCGACCTGAGGTTCCGGTTCAGGGGCGCTCCGTGGTGCCGGGCTCCCGGGGCATAGGTGTTCGGAGCGCGGCCGGGCGTCACCGTCACGGACAGTTGTCGTTACCGCTAAGCGGCCATGCGGGGAGCACGGCCGGATCCGCGGAGGCAGCAGATGGTCGCGTTGAATATCGAGTTCGCAGTCTTTGAGGTCGGCGATGGGGTGCAGGAGCGCCGCTTCAACGCTCCACTCACGGCATTGACCGGAGAGACGGGCTCAGGGAAGAGCACGTTGCTGGAAGCCATGTGGTGGACGCTCGGCGTGGACCGCACGAAACTGATGCGCGCAGCTGCAGCATGCGCTCGTGTCGGCTTCACAGCACGCATCGGGGCGTCACGGTGGTGCATCACCCGCAGCACGACGGACCCGAAGGAGGACGTGGCCTTCACCAACCTCACGACAGGTGTCGAGGAGCAGCATCCGGTCAAAGGCAGCGAAGCGCGCAGATCCGCCGCCGACGTCTTCCAGGACCTGCTCGGCATTCCCAGGCTGGGCTCTGGGCGGACCCGCGTCACTCTGGACCTGCTGCAACCGTGGCTCTACGCACGCCAGGACAGTCTGCCCACCCACTACCTCGACGGTCAGGGCAAGGAGCAGCGGATCTCCGTGGGGCGGGTGCTGCTGGGAGCCGACGACGAGACAGTCGACGCGTTGCGCCAGGACTCGAACGACAAGACCAAGAAGTGGCGATCGGCAACGAACCGGGTGAAGAAGATCCTCCGGGACCGCGAAGAGCACGAACTGCCGTCCCTGGAAGATCTGCAGCGCCGCGCCACCCAGTGGACAGCGCAGCACCAGGAGGAATCCGCACGAGTACGTCGCGCAAACGCTGAGCTCAGCCGGCTGCAGCACAAACTGGCCGCACTGGAACAGAAGGCCTCCACCGCTGAAGAAGCGCGCCGGGCTGCCCGGACAGCAGCTGACGAGCGGGAGCGGACGGCGCGCCTGCTGGAGGCGGCTGCTGCCGAAGCCCGCGGGCGCCTCGCTGGGCTCCGAGAGGCCGCAACCGATCCCAGCCTCTGCCCCCAATGCGTGCGGCCGCTCGACCTGACAGGGCTGTCGCAGGACGACTGCCCGGTGTGCCGGCGATTCGACCCCGAGCGCCAGCAACGCACCCACCAATTCCAACAGCGGATGGCCGAGGCCCAGCAAGGCGCCGAGCGCGCTCGTGAAGCAGCCCGCCGGGCGGCACAGGCCGCCGAAGACGCCCGAGGCCGAGCCGGTACGGAGGCCTGGGCCAGCGCCCGGGCCTTCGCTCAGGACGTGATCGCACCACAACAGCAGATCGTGGTCGAGGCAGAAGCCTCCGTGCGGGAACTAGCCGCCCGGCTCGAGCAGAACACCAAGCTGACCGGACTACGCGAACAGCTGCCGAAGCTCCGGGCCCTGGCCGTCACCACGGAGGGCCGCCGGGACATCCTCGGCCTGTGGGCGGGAGACGGAGGTGAAGGCGCCAAGCACTGGATGCACATCCTGACCGAGTCAAGAACCGCGGCGTGAACGACGTCCTCATGCTCGTCTGCGACGGCCTCAAGGGCCTGCCCGACGCCGTGGAGACCGTCTGGCCCAGCACCGTCGTGCAGACCCTGCGTGGTCCACCTGCTGCGGAACTCCTTCCGCTATGCCGCCCGCCAGGACTGGGACAAGATCGCCAAGGTCCTCAAGCCCGTCTACACCGCGGCCACCGAGGACGCTGCCCTTGACCGGTTCGCGGAGTTCGCTGACGCCTGGGGCAAGAAATATCCGGCGACCGTGCGGCTCCGGGAGAACGCATGGGAGGAGTTCACCCCGTTCCTCCGCTTCGACACCGAGATCCGCCGCATCGCCTGCACGACCAACGCGATCGAATCCGTGAACGCCAGAATCCGCCGGGCGGTCAAGGCCCGCGGCCACTTCCCCAACGAGCAGGCCGCACTGAAGCGCGTCTACATGGCGATCATGTCGCTGGACCCGACCGGCAAGGGCCAGGCCCGCTGGACCATGCGCTGGGAAACCGCACTGAACGCCTTCGACATCACCTCCGACGGCTGACTCTCCGCAGCACGTCAGTAACCCCCAGCCCAACTACCCCAGATACACCACTCGTTTGACAGTCCCTACGAATGACCGGAACGGCCCACGACGAACGGTATGGATCGGGTGACGAGGCGATGTGTGATCAGGGTGCGCAACGGGCAGGGCTCCTGTGCCGTTGAGGGAGGTGTTCGACGTCTCAACTCAGCAAAGGAGCCCTGTTGGTTCCGTATCCTGCCGCACTCGACCTGCCTCATGCGCTGGTCGAGTGGGTCACGATGCTCATCGTCACCCGTGAGGGTGACCAGCGGTGCAAGCTGCCGCCGCGCCGGCATGCGCTGATCGCACTTGTGGATCTGCGCCGCCACGACACTCTCGCCCGTATCGCCGCAGGGTTCGGGATATCCGTCGGCACCGCACACGCCTACGTCACCGCGGTCGCCGCCCTGCTCGCCGAGCAGGCGCCGGGCCTGCTGAAGACGCTGCGCGTACACGACCCTGATTTCGTCCTTCCTGGACGGCACGCTCGCCGAGTGTGACCGCGTCGGCGACGGCAAGGCCGACTACTCCTCGAAACACAAGCGGCACGAGGTGAGCGTGCAGGTCGTCACCGATCTCAGCGGAGAGATCCTCTGACTGTCGCCTGCCCTGCCGGGCCGAACCCACGACCTGACAGCCGCCCGCACCCACAAGATCCTCCGGATCTGCGCGCGCCAAGGCGTCCTCGTCCTCGCCGACATGGCCTACATCGGCGCCGGCGACTGGGTCATCACTGCCAAGCGTCGCCCTCCAGGCGGCGAACTCACTCCGACCCAACGGACCAAGAATCGGGCCCTGTCCGCAGCCCGTGCTCCCGTCGAACGAGGCATCGCACGGCTGAAGTCCTGGCAGAACTTCCGGAGATCACGCATCAGCCCCAACCGCATGACCGTCATCGCCAAAGCAGTCCTCGCCCTGGAGAGGCAACGCCGCAAACGCTCATTCACGCGCTCCTTAATCGTGCGCCCGCATTCCATCTGGCTACTGCTCCGGTCGGCCGGGATTCGTATACTCCCGTCCTGTGCGCCGGGCAACGCCGTGCGCCGACGGACCCCAAGGAGCCATAACGATGAGCGTGAACCCTTTCGAAGATCCCGATGGCGTCTACCTTGTTCTGATCAACGACGAGGCCCAGTACTCGCTGTGGCCCGCGTTCGCCGAGGTGCCCGAAGGCTGGACGGTCGCGCTCCCGGAGACCGACCGGCAGCAGGCGCTGGAGTACATCAACACCAACTGGACCGACATGCGGCCCAAGAGCCTCGTCGAGGCCATGGAAGGCGCGTCGCGCCAGTGACAAGCGTTTCGTCAGCGGGAACAGCCGGGACGGCAGCCGTCCGAGGAGCGGGGGACGAATTGTCTGAAATGCCACATCGGGCGCCGTCGACGGTGGTACCGGCCCTGGTACCGACGAAGGTTCCCCGATGGGCGGCGTGGGACGCCCCCTGAGACAGGGTGGGCGAAGAGGTGGCGCACCTGTCACCCGCCTCGCTCGCGACACTGCGCCGGCTGTCCGCCGACGAACGCTTGGAAATGGAATCGCTGCTCCTGGCACCCCTGGTGAAGGTGCTGGGCGAACTCACGGCGGAGCCCTCCGTCGTCGTCGGTCACCTCGTACCGGAGACCGAGGACGGGGGCGCGCCCCACGCGTTCCAGACGGAGATTCCCGACGGCAGCTCGCGCGACCTGGTGGCCGTCGTGTCGACGAGCAGGGCTCGAAGCCTCGTCCGCCGGGGCGCCGCCGCGGCCCGTCCGTTCGATGTCGCCCTGGACCTCTCCCAGGCCGGCGAGGACCACGGCCCCGCCGGTCCCGTGACGCTCTCGGCGGACACCGCCCTCCAGGTGGTCCTGGTCACCGGGGACCGTCCCGCACTCCACCTCCACCACCGGACACACCTCCTCGACGCGGACTACGCACGCAGGATCGGCGGCTACTTCCGCACCGCGCTCGACCACCTGGCGACGTCCCTCGACGCCGGCCACAGGGAACTGGAACTGCCTTCGGAGCAGGAGCGTGAGCACCACCTGCACGGACTGGCAGGGCCCACGGTGCCGCTACCCGACGCGATGTTCCCCGAACTCTTCGAAGCGCGGGTCCTCTCCCACCCGGACGCCGTCGCCGTGAAGGGGGTGCGGTAGTCCCAGCTGTCGTCGTTGCGGGACAAGCTGGACCGGCTCGCGCTGCTGGCCATCGAGGTGGACCGGCACGCGCCCCGTGCTGCGGCCACCGAGGCGGAGAAACGGATCTGCGCGGTCTTCGCCGACCTGCTGGGCATCGAGGAAGTCGGTCCCGACGACGACTTCTTTGTCCTCGGCGGACACTCGATGCTCGCCACCAGAGCAGTCGCCCTCCTCAGTGAGCAGCTGGAGGCGGAGCTGGGTGTACGGAGCCTGTTCGAGGCACCGACGCCGGCGCTCCTCGCCAGGGAGGTGGAGCGCAGCGAAGGGCCAGCGATTCTCCCAGATCGGCAACGCAGGTGGACATGTACCGACTCTGCTTCTCCGGCTACCGCCTGGTCGCGAAGGACGTCCTGCAAGACGGCCCCCGGGGCCACTGACGGCCGGGAGCCGCTCGGCCTCCTCACAGCGACCGGGCGGCTACCCGGTCACCGTGCTCACCGAAGCCCATCAACGCGGCCTGCTCACCCACCCGGACACCGCCCACACTCTCCTGGCCCTCGTGCAGCCGAGCCCCACCGACCCCGCCTACTGGACCGAACAGATCCTCCACCACACCGTCGTACGCACCGCCCGCACCGCAGCCCACCAGATACGCGCCTACACCGACGACCCCGCCACCACCGTGAGCCAACTGCTCATCGGTGCCCGACGCGCCCTGTCCGAGGTCACCGGCGCCCACCGCCACTGGCAGCACCAGCACACCCCACCCACACCACAACCATCCGGGCCGCGCACCACCACACGGGCTCCCATCGCCCGCACGGGCCTTACCCCAAGGCCGGGTAGTTAACATATTTCCGCTGGTGGCAAGGGGTTTCGGCGTTGGATCGGAACACGGGCAACGGAGCCGCGTTGGTCAGGTAATCCGCCAAGACTGCTCATCATCGAGGTACTCCGTTGCCCGCATGTCATTGTCCCCTGCCGCTCGGCCTGACCACCGTCTCGCGCGAGTTCACCGTGGCTGAGGGCCGGTTCGCCCCCGGTCATCTGGGTGAGTTGACGCAGGTCATACCGTTCGATCTCGTCGATGCCGTTCTGGAGGAAACCCATTGCGTGCAGCACCGGTTACGGGACCTTCCGTCGCGAGTCGGGGTCTACTTCCTGTTCGCGATGTGCCTGTTCCCGGAGGTCGGCTACCGGCTGGTCTGGTGCAAGCTGACCGCGGCCCTGACGGGTGCCGGACTCGAGGTCGCGGAACCGACTGCGAAAGCCCTACGTGACCTGCGCCGACGCCTCGACATAGAACCGATAGAGCACTTGTTCGACATCCTCTCTGATCCGCTCGCCCGGCCAGCACGATGGTCGCCACCCCGCCGGCGCAGGTCGAGCACCGAGCACCGAGCACCCTAGGCTGGAGAGGTCTCCCGGATCTCCAGGAGGTAGTGCGGGTGACTTCCTTCATCGTCGGTGGCCAGGAGTTCCAGGCTCAGGCCGAGGCCCGCTGCCTTCTCCTTGATGAACTCGAGATCCCCGTTACCGCAGAACCCGATCAGGAGCCGACCTCCGGGTCGGAGATGGTTTCGGCCCAGTTCGAGGTACCGCAGGTGACTGGCGTAGCCGGGATCGAAGATGGCTCTCTCGTGGTGTGAGATGGCCGCATCCTCGTCGAGGATCTCCTTGGAATCCGGAAGGGCGCCGTTCGAGTTCCAGAAGATGAGATCGAATTGCGAGTCCGAGAGCCCGTCGAACACATCGCTGTAGACGAACGTCGTCGCGTCCTCGACGCCGTGCCGACGAGCGTTCATCTGCGACGCGGCCAGTGCGTTGGGATTGATGTCGACGCCCGTGGCCTCCTGGCAGAGACCGTTCTTGACGGCGAGCACCGACAGCGCACCGGCGCCGCAGCCGACCTCCAGGAAGGAGTGGACCGGCGGAAGAGCGCTCAGCTGCCGCCGGAAGAACTCGCTCGATCCAACCAGGTGCATGGGATACACGCTGGGGAGCACGGTCCAGCCGAGGCCACCGAACTCGACCTCGGTCTCCTGGGTCACCTCCCACGAGCTGACGCCGAGCGCATCGTCGGGTACCGACTCGGCCGATGTGTTCATTGGAATCTCCTAGCGAGGTCGGAGCTACGGGTTGCAGCGAGCCGGGGACCTGTGAGCGGCCGCGATGCCTGGGGATCCGGTTCAGACCGCGAGCTCGGTGGCACGGTCCCGGTAGTAGCGGCGGTCGATCTTGCCGTTGGCGTTGAGCCGCGGCTCGTCGACGACGACCAGGTGCTTCGGACACATGTAGGGGGGCAGCACCTCCTCGATCAGGAGGAGCGGATCCCTGGCCGCCGGCGCCGGCGACACGAACGCGACGATCGTGTTCCTCCGCTGGACCGCGACCGCGGTGGCCACTCCGAGCAGGGCACGGATCGCCTGTTCCAGCTCGGCCGGCTCCACCCTGAAGCCGCCGACCTGCAGCTGATCGTCGCGTCGGCCGATGTAGGTGAGACCGTCGACGCCCGACCGGACCACGTCGCCGGTCCGGTACCAGCGACCGCCCGGCGCGTCCGTCTCCGTGAACGCTCCGTCGTCCTGGCCGGGGTCCACGTAGCCACCGAACATCTGAGGTCCTCGCAGCAGGAGCTCACCGGCCTCAGCCGGACGGCCGTCGGCGTCGACGACAGCGATCTCGACGCCCTCGAAGGGGTGTCCGATGGGAACGGTGGGGCCGTCCAGCGGTGGGTCGGAGCGGAACTCGAACGCGGTGCAGAACATCGTCACCTCGGTCGGACCGTAGTTGTTGACGACGGCGGAGCCGGGTGCGGCCCGCGACCAGGCGGTGGCCGCGTCGACCGTCAGGGCCTCACCGCAGAACATGCTGATCCGCAGGCCGGGCAGGCAACCCGGGACCAGCGACCCGGCATCCCTCGCCAGGCCGATGGCCGACGGCACCGACGTCCACACGGTGATCCCGTAGCGGGCCGCGAACCGCGCCGGATCCCCCATGGCGAACACGGAGGCCGGCACGATCGCGCATCCCTGCGACCAGGCCAGGAACAGCGACGCCAGAGCGAGGTCGAAGGTCAGGTCGCAGGTCAGAGCCGACCGGTCCGGGGGACCCATCGGATAGCGGGCGACAGCGGCGTCGAGGAACGCGTCGACGTTGGCGTGGGAGATCGACACGCCCTTCGGGCTCCCCGACGAACCGGACGTGAAGAGCACGTACGCGATCTCGGAAAATCGCCGGCCGAGTCCGGCGTCGCTGACCGGCACCGGGGCGTTGGGATCCGCCCACAGCACCGGAACCGGATGGGCGGCGAGGATCGCAGCGACCAGCTCCTGGTCGGCGGTCACATCGGCGATGAGCACGCCCACCCCGGTCACGGCCATCGCGCCCGCACTGCGCACGGCCGGGAACGCCGGATTGACCGGCACGAACGCGGCATCGGCGTACAACGCCGCGAGCACGCCGATGCAGCCGGTCGCGCTGCGTCCTGCGAGCACGGCGACCGCAGCGGGACGGCTGCCGTCTCGCGAGCGCAGCCCTGCGGCCCAGTGCCGGGCGAGCGCGTCGACCTCGGCGAACGTCCACGAACGATGCGGTTCCACGATGGCGGGTTCGTCCCGGTGGTCGGCCAGCACAGCCAGGAACCGGTCCTCCAACCGCATCAGAACGACTTCCCCACGAGCATGAGCTGCCCGTTGTTGCCGTTGATCCGATCGTTGTTGACCATGAGAGCAGCGCCGTACGCATCGCGCAGGATCCGGGCCACGCTGTAGGGGCCGTCGCAGCGGTAACCAGCGATGCCGCAGATCGACATGGCCGCTGCCGCGATCTCCACCACCAGCGTCGAGGCGGAGACCTTGAGGCTGTTGAACTCGACCACCGTCGACATGCGCGAGAGCTCGTGGGGGACGGCGGCGAGTTCCTTGAAGCGGCCGACCCCGGCGCCCACGAGTGCCCGCATCTGGTGCAGCCGAGCTGTCGCCTCGGCGAGCCGCACCGTGCCGAGCGGCACCACCTCCGGCTTCTTCCGGGCGGACGCCTGGACGAACAGCCGGGCCCTCTCGACGGCTTCCTCGGCCAGCCCCAGCCACGCCGCCGCCCAGAGGACGTGGGACACCGGCAACATCGTCTGGGCGCTGATGACGGCGTACGGGGTGGTCATGACGGCGTCCCCGTCGCCTTCGGCCAGCAGCGCGTAGCCGTGGCTGCACGTGCCGCGCATGCCGAGCACGTCCCAGACCACGTTCTGCTCCAGGGTGACGCCATCCCGGTCGCAGAGGACCAGAACCTGGTCCTGCGGATCGCTGGCCGCGTCCCGCCGGGCGGTCACCAGGATGATGTCGGCGTGTTCACCGTACGAGATCACGGACGCCTGCTTCGCCAGCCGGAAGCGGGTGCCGACCCGCTCGACGAAGCAGGAA
The DNA here is from genome assembly GCF_010548505.1 of Streptomyces sp. SID14515. Taxonomy (NCBI): domain Bacteria; kingdom Bacillati; phylum Actinomycetota; class Actinomycetes; order Kitasatosporales; family Streptomycetaceae; genus Streptomyces; species Streptomyces sp. SID14515. The sequence continues at coordinate 9,288 of NZ_JAAGMH010000035.1, forward strand.
CTCGTGCGCACGTCACCCCCGACGCTCGCCTCCGTCGTGGCCGACGCGACCAGCAGTTCCTCGGCGGCGATGCGCCGCAGAGCACGCTGGACCGCCTCGTCCTCAGAGTGCCGGACCAAGGACGCGATCTGGCTCTGGTGCATCGCGAAGATCAGGCCGGTGGATCCGCACTTCCGGGCGAGCGCAGTGGTCGTCCGCGCCACCGTACCGATGCCCTGGTCGCCGCCGCCGAATCCGGCCGGGACACCCATGGACAGCAGGCGACCGCTCCGCAGCGCCTCCACCGCCGCGACCGGGAACTGCGACTCACGGTCGACCTGCTCCGCGTGCGCCGCGGCGACGTCCGCGACCGCGGTGACGGTCTCGGAGATCGCCTGCGCCGCGACGGTGTTCATGACGCGATGTCCAGATCCGGGCGCAGGGCCGCGACGGCAACGGCGATGGAGGCGGGGGTCTCGAAGGTCTCGGGAACCAGGAACCCGTCCGGGAGGTCCACCTGGAACTCTCGCTCCATCCGCATCGCCAGCCGTACCATGCCCAAGGAGTCCAGACCTAACCTCGAAAGAGGTTCGTGCTGGCCGATGACCATGTCGTCCCCGATATTCGGCAGGTGCGCCCGGAGCAGTCGATCCAGGATTGATGCGATAGATTCGTTGGACAAGGACTACATCCCTCCCATGGCCGCAGGACGCCGTCACCGATACTCGTCGAGGTGGCTGGCCGAAGAGCCACCAGCGGCCAATCGCGCAGATTCCCTGCCTTCCGGACCGCACGCTACAGCATTACGGGTCTTCGGGAAATGGGGTGCACGCAGGCCCGGGCCAGCCCGGCGCGAGGGAACCGGGTCGGCGTGATGAGGCGCGCCACCAGTGACCGATGATGCAGGTTCACACGCCGCGATAGACGCCGGCGGGAAGCCTCGTCGACGGGTCCACCCTCGATCTGTCGCACCGAGTCCGCTGTGATCCTGCCGTACATCTATTGGCCTTCGCGGCCGTTCCGCTGATTGTGGGTGTTCGGAACCGCCCAGTTCGGCGCGGTCCTGGTCGACGCAGGCGGTGACGTGCCGTCGGTGGGCCCACCAGGACACGTCGAACCGCGGTGGGACGCAGCATCGGCGCGTCCGCGGCGCCCGGTCAAGTCCTGCCGGTCGCGCCGGCGGCCCGGACCGAGCTCCTGACCGGCGAGGGCGACGACGTGGAGGGCTCCGTCACCCCGGCCGTCCGTACCGCCCGATCCGGCGCCTAGCATCAGCTTACCGGTAGTCACGACCGCGATCCGGCGGAGCCTTCGGCCTCCTCGGCGCACCGGGATCCGCCGTCGATCTCCGCTCTCGTTCGGCCCGTGCATCCTCGCCCCTGCCGGGAAACCGCTCTCCACGCATCGTTCCCCGGCCCACTGTCGAGCATCGACGCGGTGCTCGACGGCTCTTCGCGCAGCCCGAGAACGGGTGGGCGACGGAATGGGACGGCCTGTCACGAACGCACCCGAGCGACATTGCGCGACGCCCGAGACCTTGACATCACGATAATGCTTTTGATTTCGTGAACTGACCCAGATATGCGGCGCGTCGCGTTCCCCAACATCCCGCATTCGATTATTCGGCACGCCCGGACCCCCGTGGTTCGTGCGAGCTCCCAGTCCGGTCGCCGCCGTTCTCGTCGTTCGTCCCACACGAATAAGAGGTACGCCTGTGACAGCAACGCTGATAGACCTGTTCGCGGTCGCAGCGAGGAAGTACGCGGACCTCGATGCAATTCATGTCAACGATGCTTCCGTCACCTACGCGGAGTTCGACGCCCGTGCCAACGCGGTGGCGGAAGCACTGCTCGACCGCGGTGTCGAGCACGGTGACTCGGTGGCCGTCTGCCTCGACCGCTCGGTCGAGTACGCCGCGGCCGTGGTCGGCATCCTCAAGGCGGGAGCCGTCTGCCTCCCGCTGAGCCCGGACGAGCCGTCCGAGCGCAACCAGGAGATCCTGCGGAACGGGGCCGCTGCAGCGCTCATCGCGCCCCGCGCCGCGGCCGAGCGGCTCGACTTCGCGCACCCGCACTTCGAGGTGTCCGATCGCGTGTCGACGACCGCGCCGGCCGTCGTCACGGTGCCGGGCGACGCAGCCTTCATTTTCAGCACCTCGGGCTCGACCGGCCGGCCGAAGCAGGTGACCCTGTCCCACGAGAACTGCGCGGTCCAGATCCCGTGGATCGTCGACGCGTTCGGCGCCGGCCCCGGCGATCGCCACCTGCTCAAGATGTCGGTGAACTTCGTGGCCCTCGTGCACGGCCTGCTCTGGCCGCTACTGACCGGCGGCAGCACGGTGGTCGTCCCTCCGGGCCGACAGACCGACCTCGGCTACCTGGCGAGGTTGACGGCCAGGAAGCAGATCACCATCTCCACCTTCATCCCGTCGGTCATGCGCTTGTTCCTCGAACAACCCGAGGCCGCGAGCTGCACCGCGGTGCGCCATGTCCTGTGTGCGGGCGAACCCCTGCCCCCGGCCCTGCAGCAGCGGTTCTTCGCGATCTTCCCGGAGACTGCGCTGCACAACGTGTTCAGCAGCAGCGAGGTGCCGGTGGTCTCGCACTGGCGGTGCAAGCCGGGCGAGGAGCGCCCCGCGCCGATGGGCTACCCGGTCACGGACATCGTCGACGTGCGCGTGCTGAACCCCGACCACACTCCGACAGCTCCGGGCGAGATCGGCGAACTGCACGTCAGCGGACCCGGTGTCACCCTGGGCTACTTCGGTCAGGCCGAGCTCAATGCCGGCCAGTTCTCCGAGGTGGGTTTCCGCACGGGGGATCTGGTCCGTCAGGACGCGGATGGTCTCCTGACCTCAGCAGGACGAGCCGATCACCTCGCCAAGGTCAGGGGGTTCCGCATCGAACTCGGCGAGGTGGAGGCCAGCCTCGGGACGCACCCGGACGTCCGTCAAGCCGTCGCGGTGGTGCGCGAATCCGAGGGCCAGAGCCAGCTGGTGGCCTACGTCGTGGGCCGGGCCGGGCGCCGAGAACTGCGCGAGCACCTCGCGAGCCGGCTCCCCGAGTACATGGTTCCCGCCCGGTTCATCAGCCTTCCCGAGATTCCGCTCTCGACGAACGGCAAGGTTGACCGGGGAGCACTTCCCGAGCCCCGCGAATCACCGGTGGAGCGGACCCGCCCGATCGTCGCGCCGCGTGACGACATGGAGGCGGAGATACTCCGGATCTGGCAGCAGGTGCTCGACCTCGACGACATCAGCGTCCAGGACTCCTTCACCAAGGACCTCGGTGGTGACTCGTTGCAGGCGGTCAACGTCTCCAGCAGGTTGGACAGCCTGCTAGCGACCGAGCTGCCGTTCGAGGTGTTCCAGGGAGCGGAGACGATCGAAGAACTCGCCTCCGCCTGCCGCCGCCACCTCGCTCGACGATGACCACGGGGGCGGGTGAAGCCTGGCCCGACATCTTCCTGACCCGGATCGGCGTCGCGGTCGGAGAGTCGAACGACATCGCGGTGCTGCCCGAAATCTTGTCGTCGGAGGCGCTGGAGCAGCTGACGCGAGGCGGGCTGGCGCACTTCCGGCAGTCCGACCGGCAGGCCTGGCAGCTGGCAGCAGACAGCGCGACGTCGACGCTCGATCCGTCCTCCTCGACCGCAGCCGTCGATCTGGTCGTCTACGCGACCAACACGTTCTGGGACAGCGCCGACCCCGAGCTGGACGCGGCGCGGTTCCTTCAGGCCATAGGACTGAACCGCACCCCGCTGATCGGCGTCGGCCTGGCCAACTGCGCGAACCTGGCCGTCGCCGTGCGCACCGCGGTGGCCTGCTTGCGCGGCGGCGACGCCACCACCGCGCTGGTCGCCACCACTGATGTCTGCCGACCGGGGCAACGCCTGCTCGGTGGCGGCATCGGGGTGCTCAGCGATGGCGCTGCCACCTGCGTCGTCAGTACCCGTCGCCCCGAGCACGGTCTGCAGCTGCTCGGCACGACCATGACCGTCGAGGCAGGACTGCATGCTCTGACGTCGGAGTCCGAGCCGATGGCGATGGCCATGGCGACGGCCCGCGGAGTGCGCCGGGCAGCCGCGGCGCTCTACGAGAGGACCGGGCTCGGTCCGGCAGACTTCTCCTACCTCGTCACCAACAACTACCTCGAGCCCACGCTGAGGACCTTCGCGAACGCGGCGGAGGTGCCGTTCGACCGGACCTACCGGGGCACCGTGGCGGGCTACTCCCACTGCTTCGCGGCAGACGCTCTCATCAACGTGTCCGCGATGGCGTCGGAGAGCATCATCGAGCCGGGCGATCGGATCCTGGCCATCGTTTCGGGCTACAACTCGTGGGGATGTATGGCTTTCTCGGTCGTCTGAGGCGGGGGTGCAGCCGCCTGATCGTCCTGGGACTGACGCGGCGCACAGCGGACGATACCGCCTAGTACTCCAGTCGTGCTTCTCCATTTGTCCTGGTCACAGGGCCTTTTCGAAGTCTAGTTGACTGACGCTCCATCAGGTGGGTACAGGTTCGTGACTCACCCGATCGGGGTGCGTGAGGCGTTGGTAGTGGCAGCGGCGGGCGATGGCCTGGTGCTGTCGACGCCAGTGGGACCAGTGGAGCCGACGGGTGGGCTGCCGGTGCCTGGCCGCGGAGGTACGGGCAAGGTCCAGGAGCCGTCGGATTTCTGCCACGGTGAGGGGAACGAGGCAGCTCGAACCGTTTCTGTGGCCCCCTTTTCGAGTGCGTGGGCGGTCATCGCCGTCAAGAAGGCGTGCGCGAGCATCGCCAAGGTGATGTGGCGGCACCAGCCGACGTAACGACGGACTTCGTACTGGTCCAGGCCGCACTCATTCTTCGCGGCCTGGAAGCACTCCTCGATGGCCCACCGGGTGCCGGCCACCCGAACCAAGTCGGCGACGGAGGCATCAGCCGGTGCGAAGGCCAGGTAGTACGCAATCTCCTCGGGACGCGCCAGGCTGCGGCGGGCCAGCACCCAGCGGAAATGGGTGGACTTCGCGCCGTCGATGGCGGCAGCTTGGCCGCCGCCCAGTCGTAGACGCGCGGCCCCTTCGCACCGTCACCGCAAGAGATCCGCTCCCATGCCTCAGCCGGGGCGCCGGTAAGAACATGGTCGATGCGCCAGCTGCCCACTGAGGACTTCACCTGCTGCGACTTGGGCACCGCCAGGACGTAGCTCACCCCTGCCTCCTCCAGCATGCGCCGGAAGCGCCACTCCTGCCCGTAGGCCGCGTCGGCGGTGATCGAGGCGATCGGCAGGGCTGAGTCCAGCGCCCGCTCGCGGGTCGGCGAGGTGCTGGGTCCGG
>NZ_JAAGMH010000039.1:0-23380 GCF_010548505.1 Streptomyces sp. SID14515
CCGCCGGGCCGGCCGGGGGCGCGGTCGTGGGGGCCGGAGGCGCAGAGGCGGGCGCCGCCGGTGCCGAAGCGCGCGCCGGAGGTGCGGAGGCCGGTGCTGACGGTGCTGACGCATGCTGCGCCGGAGGTGCCGAAGCGGGGGCCGCGGGTGCGGGAACGGAGGCCGCCGGAAGGGGCGTGGGAGGGGCCGTCGGGCGGGGCGGCACAGGGGCGGGCTGCGCTTCGGTACTCATCCGGCCCCCTGCTCACACGTCCTCGTACCGACCACGGATCACCGCCGCTGACAGGCCCGTTGGTGCTCGCGTGCACGTCACTCTACGGGCTGCGGACGGGCGGCGGGGAACGGGATGCCCCGGTCGGCGGAGGATCTGTCCTGATCGTCCCCCTACCCAGCCGTAGCGGCTCTCTGGCAAGCTGCGGCCATGACTGCCCGTGCCGCTGACCGGACCCGGTACAACCGGGCCACCGCCCATCTCGACGCCCCGATCGCGATCGTCGATCTGGACGCGTTCGACGCCAACGCCGACGATCTGGTGCGGCGGGCGGGCGGAAAGCCGGTCCGGGTGGCCAGTAAGTCCGTGCGGTGCCGGTCGCTGCTGGAGCGGGTGCTCGCACGGCCCGGGTTCGCCGGGATCATGTCGTACACGCTGGCGGAGTCGCTGTGGCTGGCCCGGGCCGGGTTCGACGACGTGCTGCTCGCCTATCCGTCGGCCGACCGGGGCGCGTTCGCCGAGCTGGCCGCCGATCCGAAGCTGGCCGGGGCCGTGACCGTGATGGTCGACGACCACGCGCAGCTGGAGCTGATCGACGCCTCCCGGGCGGGTGGGCAGGAGGAGATCCGGGTCTGCCTGGAGCTGGACACCTCGCTGCGGATGCTGGGCGGCCGGGTGCGGATCGGGGCGCTGCGCTCACCTCTGCGCTCCCCCGCGCAACTCGCCGAGCTGGCCCGCTCGGTAGCGCGCAGGCCGGGCTTCCGGCTGGTGGGGCTGATGGCGTACGAGGGCCATGTCGCCGGGGTCGGGGACGCGGTCGCGGGGCGGCCGCTGCGGTCCCGGGCGATCCGGCTGATGCAGTCGGCCGCCCGCAAGGAGCTGGCGGTGCGCCGGGCCGAGGTCGTGCGGGCGGTCCGGGCGGTCGTGCCGGACCTGGAGTTCGTGAACGGCGGCGGCACCGGCAGCGTGCAGCACACGGCCGCCGAGGCCGCGGTGACGGAGATCGCGGCCGGTTCGGGGCTGTACGTGCCGCGGCTGTTCGACAACTACACGTCGTTCACCGGCCGCCCGGCCGCCCTGTTCGCGCAGCCCGTGGTGCGTCGGCCCGGCGTGGGCGTGGTGACGGTGCTCGGGGGCGGCTATCCGGCCTCCGGCGCGGCCGGTGCGGACCGCTCGCCGGTGCCGTATCTGCCGGAGGGGCTGCGCTACGACGCGCAGGAGGGCGCGGGCGAGGTGCAGACGCCGCTGCTGGGCTCCCCCGCCGACGACCTGCTGATCGGCGACAAGGTCTGGTTCCGGCACGCCAAGGCCGGGGAGCTGTGCGAGCGCTTCGACTCGCTGCACCTGATCGAGGGCGACCGGGTCACGGCGAGCGTTCCGACGTACCGGGGCGAGGGGCGGACCTTCCTCTGACCGACCGCGCCCGCGGTGGTCCGGGCACCGGTCAGGGGCCGATGGACGCGCCCACGCCGCCGCTCGTCGCGCTGTCGCCGAGCGGGCGGATGCCCTTGGTGATCGTGTCCATCAGGGAGAGCGGCAGGTCGTCGACGCCGGCGTCGAAAGCGTATCGGACGATCACCGGGATCCCGGCGCCCACCGAGGAGGGGAAGACGACGGACTGCACGTACCCGCCGGGCCCCTTGCCGGTGGCGACCTGCCAGCGCACCAGATAGCCGGTGCGTCCGGCGACGGTCAGTTCCTGCGCCCTGAGCACCTTGTGGGACGTGATGCCGCCGTGGAGGCGGCGGCCGAGGGCGTCCTCCTCGTACGCCTTGTCGGCCGCGGTGACGATGTCGGCCTCGGCCAGGGCCTTGGGGTCGGTCTCCGCGCCCCGGGCCGTGTGGGTGGTGACCGTGCCGTGGTAGCAGAACGAGGCGGCTCCGGGGCAGTCGTAGGACTGCTCGGTGCGGATGGTGGGGACGTCGTCGGTGGTGTTGTCCGGCTTCTCCCAGCCCTCGGGCACCGGCAGTGTGACCCCGTTGAGCTGGTCGACGAGGACGGTCGGGTCCGCGTCCGGCTCGGGCTCGGCGGAGGTGGTGGCGGTGGCGGTGGGGCTGGTGACGGGGGCCGGGGCCGAGGTGCTCGTCGTCGGGGCCGCGGGCGTACCGCTGTCGTCGCGGCCCAGCAGGATCGCGCCGGTGACGGCCGCGCCGAGGACCAGCACGCCGGAGAGCGTGATCGCCAGGATCTTCGTACGGCTGCCGCCGCCGGATCCGTGGTGCGGGTCGCGCTGGTGCGGGAGCGGGAGCGACGGCGGGCCGAAGCCTTCCGGGGCGGCGGGGGCGGCGGCGAGCGGGCGGGTGTGCGCGGTCCAGGCCGTGCCGTCCCACCAGCGCTCGGTGCCGGGGGCGCCCGTGTCCGGATACCAGCCGGGCGGCGTCGCGTAGCTCATGCCCACACTCTAGGGTCCGGCTCCGACACGGCCGCGGGGGTTCCCGGCCTTCTCCTGGTCAGGCGTCCCGGCCGGTCAGGGACAGCAGATCCCGGGCGGGGCCGGTGGGGCGGTGGCCGCCGGGCCAGACGGCGCGCAGCTGGCGGCGCAGCCGTACGCCCGCGACGGGCACCTTGACGAGGCGGCGGGAGGACAGCTCCTCGCCGAGGGCGAGTTCGCTCAGGACACAGGGGCCCGCGCCGCTCTCCGCCGCGCCCTTGACCGCCGTGGTGGAGGAGAGTTCCAGCAGAGGCTGGGCCAGTCCGCCGTGCACGGCGAGCGCGGCGTCCAGGACCTGGCGGGTGCCCGAGCCGTGTTCGCGCAGGATCAGCGGGGTGGCGGCGAGTTCGCCGGGCAGCAGCGGCGTGCGGCGGCGGGCCCAGGGGTGGCTGGGGGCGACCACGACGACGAGGCGGTCGTGGGCGATGACGGTGCCGTCGAGGCCCTCCGGTATCGACAGGCCCTCGACGAAGCCGAGGTCCGCCTCGCCGGTGACCAGGCGGCGGGCGACTGCGGCGGAGTTGCCGACGAGCAGCGAGACCGCGGTGTCCGGGCGCTCGCCGCGCAGGGCGATCAGCCAGCCCGGCAGCAGGTATTCGGCGATCGTCATGCTGGCGGCGACCCGCAGCCGGGAGTCGCGGCGGTCGCGCAGCGCCTGGGTGCCCGCGTCGAAGGCCTCGGCCGCCTCGACGACGCGGCGCGCCCAGTCGGTGACCAGCGCGCCCGCGTCGGTGAGCCGGGAGCCGCGCGGCGAGCGGTCCAGCAGGGCGACGCCGAGCTGCCGTTCCATGGACCGGACGCGGCTGGAGGCGGCGGGCTGGGTGATGCCGACGTCCTTGGCGGCCCGCCCGAGGCTGCCGTGCCGGGCGACGGCGAGCAGCAGTTCCAGCGCCCCGAGGTCGGGTACCCGGTGGGAGAGCGGGATGTGGGGTGCGTGTGCGTCATCGCCGGTCATCAAGCCAGCTTATGACCTCATAGGAACGGGGTCCCTGGTGGGCGGGGGCCCGGCGGCGAAGAATCGTGGCATGGCCATCTTTCCGCAGACCCGGACCGCCGCACCGCCCTCTCCCGTCGTCCTTCCCGCGCGGAGGGCGGACGACCGGCCGGGCGTACAGCGGCTGCCGTCCCTGCGGCACATCGGCCCGAACTGGTACGCGAGCGTCATGGGCACCGCGATCGTCGCGAGCGCCGGCGTGGCGCTGCCGGTGGACGTTCCGGGTCTGCGCGCCGCGTGCACCGTCGTGTGGGCGCTGTCGGCCGTGCTGCTCCTGGCCGTGCTCGCCGCGCGGGCCGGGCACTGGCTCTGCCACCGCGACCAGGCGCGCGCCCATCTGCTGGACCCGGCGATCGCCCCGTTCTACGGCTGTCTGTCGATGGCGCTGATGGCCGTCGGCGGGGCCACCCTGACGGTGGGCGCGGACGTGGTGGGCGTGCGGGCGGCCCTCGCGGTCGACGTGGTGCTGTTCGTGTCGGGTACGGCGATCGGTCTGGTGGCCGCCGTCGTGGTGCCGTATCTGATGGTCGTACGCCACCGGCCCGCGCCCGGGACCGCGTCGCCCGTGTGGCTGCTGCCGCTGGTCGCGCCGATGGTGTCGGCCTCGCAGGGCGCGCTGCTGGTGCCGCATGTACCGGCCGGGCAGGGGCGTGAGGCGCTGCTGCTGGCCTGCTACGCGATGTTCGGCCTGTCGTTGCTGGCCACGCTGGTGGTGCTGCCGCTGGTCTTCTCCCGGCTGGTCCACCACGGCCCGCTGCCGCTCGCGCTGACCCCGACGCTGTTTCTGGTGCTGGGGCCGCTCGGGCAGTCGACGACCGCCGTGAACCAGCTGGCCGACGCGGCCCCGGGTGCGGTCGGGGCCCCTTATGCCTCCGCGTTCGGCGCGTTCGCCGTGCTGTACGGGGTGCCGGTGATGGGTTTCGCGCTGCTGTGGCTGGCCCTGGCGACCGCGATGGTGGTGCGGGCCGCACGGAACGGCATGGGGTTCGCGATGACGTGGTGGGCGTTCACCTTCCCCGTCGGTACGTGTGTGACGGGCGCGGCGGGTCTGGCGCGGCACACCGGTCTGGACGCGCTGACCTGGCTTGCGGTGGCGCTGTACGTGTTCCTGGTGGTGGCGTGGGCGGCGGCCGGGACGCGGACGGCGCGCGGGGTTTTCAGCGGAGCGCTGACGGCAGCGCCCGTGCCGCCTCGGTCAGCGACGGCCCGTACCAGGTGAGCAGTCGCCCGTCGACGAGTGCGGCGGGCAGAGCGGGGAATGCCTCGGGCCCGTCGTCCGCGGTGAAGCGGTAGGGCTCGTCGGGCAGCACGATCAGCTCGGCCCCGGAGGCGTTCAGCTCGTCGAGCGGGATGCGCGGGTAGCGCTCGGCGTGGTCCGCGTAGACGTTGCGGACGCCGAGGCGGGCGAGGAGGTCGCCGGCGAAGGTGTCGTGGCCCAGCACCATCCAGGGCCGGCGCCAGATCGGTACGGCGGCGGGGCGCGGGCTCCCGGAGGGTGCGGGCAGGGCGGCCCAGGCGGCCTCGGCCTCCTCCAGCCAGCGGGGCCGGGCGAGCCCGCAGCCGTCGACGAGGACGCGGTGCAGCTCGGCGAAGGCCTGCTCCAGGGTGCGGACCTCGGTGACCAGGACGTCGATGCCGGCGGCCCGGAGCGCGTCGAGGTCGGGGGTGCGGTTCTCCTCCTCGTTGGCGATCACGAGGTCGGGGGCGAGGGCGGTGATCGCGGCCACGTCCGGGTTCTTGGTGCCGCCGATCCGGGCGGCGGCGAGGCCCGCCGGGTGGGTGCACCAGTCGGTGACGCCGACGAGCAGCCCGGGTGCGGTGCGGGCGACGGCCTCGGTGAGCGAGGGGACCAGGGAGACGACGCGCACGGGCACTCCAGGCGTTCAGCGGCGCGAGTCGAAGGTGGCGTCGATGTGTTCGGCCACCGAGACGACCAGCAGCCGGGTGCCGGGCACGGTGGCCCGCCAGCGGTGGCGAACCCCGCCGGAGAGGAACAGGGCGTCGCCGCTCTCCAGGCGATGCACCTGGCCCTCGGCCTCGACGTCGACCGCGCCCGCGACGACGTACATCAGTTCGTCGTTGCGGTGCTGGAACTCGCGCCCGAGGTCCGGCTCGCCGGTGAACTCCAGGGCGCTGAGCTGATGCCGGCCGCGCACCAGCCGGCGGACGCCCTCGCCCTCCTCGGCCCGGACGACGTCCACGGCGCGCGCGGAGTCGGCGGCGGCGTGGAGCTTCTTGGTCGTGGTCTCCAGCGCTTCGGCGACCCGGTCGAGGGAACGGGCGCTGGGGCGGGCGCGCTCGTTCTCGATCTGGCTGAGGAAGGGCACGGAGAGCCCGCTGCGCTCGGCGACCGCGGCCAACGTGAGGCCGAGGGTTCTGCGCCGTCGGCGGACGGCGGCGCCCACCCGCGGTGTGTCCTTGTCGTCCATGTCCCAGCTCCCTCCCGCCCCCGCCATCCTCCCGGTTGCCAGCACCTTACGCACATGGTTGCGCACGACGTCCGGTAAACGACCTCCGGGCAGCCGGAAGGGGTGGCCCCGCCCGACGGCGGGGGCCACCCCTTTCGACCTGTGCTTTCGTGCCCGTGGAGCCCCTACTGGGGTGCCATGGTGTCCGCGATGCCCGGGTTGTCGTCCATCCAGGCCTTCACGGCTTCCTCCTCGTGACCCGCGCCGCGCTTCTGGATCTCGTTCTCCAGTCCGCCGAGCTGCTTCTCGGTGAGCTTGAAGTCCTTGAACCACTTCGTGAGCTGCGGGTACTGCTTCGGGAACTCCTTGGAGGCGATGGTGTGCAGCCGGTCGCCGTCGCCGAACGCCTTCTTCGGGTCCTTCAGCTTGGTCATGCCGTACTCGTTGTACGCCCAGTGCGGGGTCCACAGCAGGACCGCGATGGGCTCCTTCTTGGCATACGCGCGCTTCAGCTCGGCGAGCATGCCGGGCGTGGAGGAGTCGAGTACCTCGTACTCCTTGTCCAGCCCGTACTGCGGCAGGACGTTCGTCTTGAGGTTCTCCATGGTGGCGGTGCCGGGCTCGATGCCGACGATCCGGCCCTTGAAGTCGGAGCCCTTGCCCTTGAGGTCGTCGAGGGTCTTGACGTCCTTGACGTAGTCGGGGACGGCCACCTCGATGGAGGTGGGCCCGTACCAGGAGCCGACGTCCGTCAGCTTGTCGCCGTACTTGTCCCAGTAATTCTTCTGGGTGTACGGCAGCCAGCCGTCGAACTGCACGTCGATCTGGCCGCGCGACATCGCGGCGTACATCGGGCCGACCTCGAACTGCTTGAGGTTGATCTTGTAGCCGCGCTCCTCCAGGACCGCCTTCCACAGGTACGTGGCGGCGATGTCCTCCTCCCAGGGGAACCAGGCGACCTCCAGAGCGCGGTCACGCTCGTCCTTGCCGCCCGCGGCCTTGGCGTCCTTCGGGGCCGGGGCCCACTTGTCGGCGACGCCCGGGTTGGCCTTCAGCCAGGTGCGGACGGCTTCCTGCTCCTTGCCCGAGCCGGACTTCTGGATCTCAGCTTCCAGGCTGGTGAGCTGGTCCTCGGTCATCTTGAAGTTCTTCAGCCACTTGCCGACCTCGGGGTTCTCCTGGGAGAAGCCCTTGCGCGCCAGGGTGTGGATGCCGTCGCCCTTGCCCCACAGACCCTTCGGGTCCTTGAGCTTGGTGAGGTCGTACTGGTTGTACGCCCAGTGCGGCGACCAGAGCGGAACGACGATCGGTTCCTTCTTGGCGTACGCGCGCTTCAGCTCGGCCAGCATGGACGGCGTGGAGCCGTCGATGAGCTTGTACTCCTTGTCGAGGCCGTAGCCCGGCAGGAGCTTGTCCTTGAGCAGCGCGGTCTCACCGGCGCTCGGCTCGATGCCGACGATGCGGCCCTTGAACTCGGAGGCCCGGCCCTTCAGGTCCTCCATGGATGTGACGTCCTTCATGTAGGACGGAACGGCCAGCTCCAGCGAGGTGGGGCCGAACCAGGAGCCCATGTCCTCCAGGTCGTCCTGGTACTTCTTCCAGTAGCTGGCGTGGGTGACCGGCAGCCAGGAGTCGGTCTGGAAGTCGATCTGCCCGTTGGCCATACCGGTGTACAGCGCGCCGGCCTCGTACTGCTTGACGTCGACCTCGAAGCCGCGCCGCTCCAGCATCTCCTTCCAGAGGAAGGTGGAGGCGATGCCCTCGTCCCACGGGATGTAGCCGATGCTGATCTTCTTGCCGTCGCCGATCTGCGCGCTCTTGCCGGCGGTGTCGTCCTTGGAGCCGCCGAAGAGGCTCATGCTGCCCGCGACGAGCGCGAGGACGATGATGCCGACGGCCGCGATGCGGGGCTGCGGGCGGTAGGTCCAGATCTTCCAGCCCTCGGCCATGGCCTGGGCCTTGGCGACCGCGCGGCGGCCCAGCGGGGAGACCTCGGTGCCCAGCGCGCCGGTCATCCGGTCCAGGTACATGGCGAGGATGACGATGGAGATGCCCGCCTCGAAGCCGAGGCCGACGTCGACGTTGCCGATGGCGCGGTAGACGGAGCCGCCGAGGCCGCCGCCGCCGACCATGCCCGCGATGACGACCATGGAGAGGCCGAGCATGATGACCTGGTTGATTCCGGCCATGATCGTGGGCAGGGCGAGCGGCAGCTGGACGCGCAGCAGGGTGTTGCGGGAGGTGGTGCCGAAGGCCTCGGCCGCCTCGACGAGTTCGCCGTCGACCTGGCGGATGCCGAGTTCGGTCATCCGGACGCCCGGGGGCAGCGCGAAGATGATGGTGGCGATGATGCCGGGGACCACGCCGACGCCGAAGAAGATGACGCCGGGGATCAGGTAGACCATGGCGGGCATGGTCTGCATGAAGTCCAGCACCGGCCGGGTGATCGCGCTGACGGTCCTGGACCTGGAGGCCCAGATGCCCAGCGGTACGGCGATGACCAGGGTGACGAGCGTCGCGACGAGCACCAGGGTGAGGGTGTCCATCGCCTCGTCCCACAGCTCGACGGAGTCGATGAGGGCGAACCCGACGAAGGTGAGCAGGGCCGCGGGCAGGCCGCGCAGCCACCAGGCGATGACGGCGACGATGCCCGCGAAGAGCAGCGGCGCGGGGGCGGACAGGACGGCGGCTATGCCGTCGAACATGCCGCTGACCAGGGAGCTGATGGCGTCGAAGAGCCAGGCGAGGTGGGTCTGCAGCCAGTCGACCGCGGAGTCGACCCATTCGCCGAGGGGGAGCCTAAACACTGGCCACCTTCTTCACGCCGGCCGCGGCCGCGGACTCGGTGTCGCGGGGGGCCTCGGCCGGGGTCATCGGCTCGCCGAGGACGGCGAGCAGCCGGGAGCTGGGCACGACGCCGACGAGCTTGCCCTTGGCGTCGGTCACGGCGACCGGGTTCGTGCTCTGCGAGCAGGGCGTGAACAGGTCGATGATCGGCGTGTCCTCGGAGACCGTGGCGGGGGCGGCGGCGAGCACGTCCTGCGGGGTGCGCAGTTCCTTGCCGTCCGCGGCCTTGCCGCCCATCACGGTGTGCGGCTCGGCCATGATCGCGCCCGCGGTGAGCACCCGGGAGCGGTCGACGTCCTGGGTGAAGGAGGCGACGTAGTCGTTGGCCGGGGTGACGAGGATGTCCTCGGCGGTGCCGAGCTGGACGATCTCGCCGTCGCGCATCACGGCGATCCGGTCGCCCAGGCGCATGGCCTCGTTGAGGTCGTGGGTGATGAAGACGATGGTCTTCTTCAGCCGCTTCTGGAGCTCCAGGAGCTGGTCCTGCATGTCACGGCGGATCAGCGGGTCGAGCGCGCTGAAGGACTCGTCCATGAGCAGCAGGTCGGCGTCGGTGGCCAGGGCGCGGGCGAGGCCCACGCGCTGCTGCATACCGCCGGACAGCTCGTCGGGCCAGGACTTCTCCCAGCCTTCGAGGCCGGTGAGCCGCAGCGCCTCGGCGGCGCGCACCTCGCGCTCCTCACGCGAGACGCCCTGGACCTCCAGGCCGTACGCGGCGTTCTCCAGGACGCTCCGGTGGGGGAAGAGCGCGAAGTGCTGGAACACCATGCTGATCTTGGTGGAGCGGAGGTGCCGCAGGTCGCGGGGGCTCAGGGCGGTGAGGTCCTGGCCGTCGAACAGCACGCGGCCCGCGGTCGGCTCCAGCAGACCGTTCAGCATGCGCAGCAGGGTGGACTTGCCCGAGCCGGACAACCCCATGACGACGAAGATCTGACCCGGCTCCACGGTGAACGAGGCGTCGATCACCGCGGCGGTCGTTCCGTCGGCGCGCAGCTCGTCGCGGTCGGATCCGCTCTCGAGCTTCCGCACGGCTTCATCGGGTCGTCTGCCGAAGACTTTGTACAAGTGCTCGGCTTGCAGCCTGGACACATACACCTCACGCGTTGAACCGAAAAACGGTCTACCACCCCCTCCGGCAGACCGTGGAGCAGTGCGGGCTCTGTCCGCATGGCACATGCACTAGTTGAAAATGCGACGTGGTCCGCTCCGGTGGCGCGCCTGCCCGCACTTACACAACCCAAACGCGACCGTGACCCAGGTCACTGACCTGCGGCGGAGCGGAAGCAAGCGGTTACCCGGAGCGACTGTCGGCGCGGTGGGGCATCATCGGGTCTGTGACGCGACGCCTGATGCTCCTCGACACCGCCTCCCTGTACTTCCGCGCCTACTTCGGCGTGCCCGACTCGGTGCGCGCGCCGGACGGGACGCCCGTGAACGCCGTGCGCGGTCTCCTCGACTTCATCGGCCGCCTCGTGCTCGACCACCGGCCGGACGAGCTGGTCGCCTGCTGGGACAACGACTGGCGTCCGCAGTGGCGGGTCGACCTGATCCCGACGTACAAGGCGCACCGGGTCGCCGAGGAGACGCCCGCCGGGCAGACGGACGAGGAGGAGATCCCCGACACCCTCTCCCCGCAGGTCCCGATCATCGAGGACGTGCTGGCGGCGCTCGGCATCGCCCGGGTCGGCGTCACGCCGTACGAGGCGGACGACATCATCGGCACGCTCACGGCTCGCGCGAAGGGCCCGGTGGACATCGTCACCGGCGACCGCGATCTGTATCAGCTGGTCGACGACGCCCGCCAGGTGCGCGTGCTCTACCCGCTCAAGGGCGTCGGCACGCTCCAGGTGACCGACGAGGCGTGGCTGCGCGAGAAGTACGGCGTGGACGGCGCGGGCTACGTCGATCTGGCGCTGCTCCGGGGCGACCCGAGCGACGGACTCCCGGGCGTCCCCGGCATCGGCGAGAAGACGGCGGCGAAGCTGCTGGACGCGTACGGCGATCTCGACGGGATCATGGCGGCGGTGGACGACCCGAAGGCGAAGCTGACCCCGTCGCAGCGCAAGCGGCTGGACGAGTCGCGCGCCTATGTGGCCGTCGCGCCGAAGGTGGTCCGGGTGGCCGGGGACGTACCGCTGCCGGACTTCGACGCGACGCTGCCGCGCGAGCCGCACGACCCGGCCGCGCTGGAGGCGCTGGCGGAGCAGTGGGGGCTGGGCGGAGCGCTTCAGCGACTGCTGACCGTCCTTCAGCACTGAGGCGCCGGACGAAGTGTTAACTTAGGTATACCTAAGTCTTCGAACCAGGGAGTACCTCGTGGCAGAGCGGCCGGCCCGGCAGGGACCCAAGGCCCAGGGGGCGCAGGTCGTGCGCACCGAACAGATCACCCCGCACATGGTGCGGGTGGTCCTCGGCGGCGAAGGGCTCGCGGACTTCACCCTCTCCGGCTTCACCGACCACTACATCAAACTGTGCTTCGCGCCGGAGGGCGCGGACTACGCGCACCCGTTCGACATGGCCGCCATCCGGGAGTCCTACCCACGCGAACTGTGGCCCACCACCCGTACGTACACGGTGCGTTCGTGGGACCCGGTCGCCCGGGAGATGGCCGTCGACTTCGTCGTGCACGGCGACGAGGGCCTCGCGGGGCCGTGGGCCCAGCGGGCGCAGGTCGGCGAGCAGGTGACCTTCCTCGGCCCCGGCGGCGGTTACGGACCGGACGCCTCGGCGGACTGGCATCTGCTGGTCGGCGACGAGAGCGCGCTGCCGGCTGTCGCGGCGGCGCTGGAGCAGATGCCGTCGGGCGCGGTCGTGCACGCCTTCGTCGAGGTGCCGGACGCCTCCGAGGAGCAGAAGATCGTGACGCCCGACGGGGTGGCCGTGACCTGGCTGCACCGCGGCGACCGGCCGGTCGGCGAGCTGCTGACGGCCGCCGTGAAGGGGCTGGACTTCCCCGAGGGCGAGGTCCAGGCCTTCGTGCACGGGGAGGCGGGCTTCGTGAAGGAGATCCGCCGGTATCTGCGCGTGGAGCGGGAGATCCCGCTGTCGCAGCTGTCGATCTCGGGTTACTGGCGTCTCGGCCAGAACGACGACGCCTGGCGCGCCGTGAAGCGCGAGTGGAACGAGCAGGTGGAGCGCGAGCAGGAGAGCGGGACGACCGCCGCGTAGGCCCCGCCCCGCCGGGCGGCCGCACCTGGAGCGACCGCCCGGCGAGCAGAACCACCGGACCCCGTCCGCCGCACACCGCGGCGGGCGGGGTCCGCGCGTCGGCCTCAGCCCTCGGGAGGAACGCCTCCCTCCGGAGGAGCGCCTTCCTCCGGAGCCGAAGGAACCGAAGGAACCGAAGAAACCGACGGAGCCGACGGAGCCGACGGAGCAGCACGGTCGCCCGAGAGGCGCTCCGGCGACTCGAAGCGCCGGAACGACACATCGATGTGCGCCAGCCTCCGCAGCGCGCCGAACATCGCCTCGCCGAGGACGGTCCCCACGATGACGCTCTCGACCAGGTCCTCGCGGGCCACCCGCTGCTGTACGTAGTCGAGGTCGGCGTGGGCGATCGGCTCGGCGGCATCCGCGTAGACGTCCAGCAGATCGATGTACCCGCCGTGCCCGGCCCTGCGCAGCGCGGCCAGCACCTCCGCCAGCGATTCGGCGGCGGGGCTCCGCTCGTCGGCCTGCCAGTCGCGCCGCCGCAGCAGTTCGGCCACCTCCTCGCGCGCCTCCTCCAGTTCGGGCCCCGCCTTCTCCTCGCCGGTCGGCGTGATGCCGTCCGCCGCGACGCCGAGCACCTTGTGCACCGGCTGCTCGGGGTCGTCCATGGCCCCCAGGACCTCGCCGATGGCGGCGAGCGAGAGGCCGCCGACGTCCAGCAGCGCCCGGATCAAACGGAGTCTGCGCTCGTGCCCGGAGCCGTAATGCGCCTGGTTCGGACTGGTCAACTCCCCTGCGGACAGCAGCCCTTCACGTAGGTAGTACTTGATCGTCGGTACCGGAACCCCGGACCTGCGACTCAACTCACCGATGCGCACCGCGTGTTCGTCCTTCCGCCCTTGCCAGAAACCGCCCCCATCATAGATAGTCCACCTATCGGATAGCGGACAGCGCGGCTATCCATAACAAAATCATCGTCGTCACAGGGGGTCTCTCATGTCGTCATGGCGTTCCTGGCTTCGCCCGTTACGTTCCTGGCATCGTCCATTGGTCGTGTTCTCCGCCGCGATGGCCGCCTTCGCCGTCGTCTGCGCCGTCGGCCTCGTGGTCGACGACCGGGTCCTGGTGGGCGCGCCGATCTGGGCGAAGCCGTTCAAGTTCGCCGTGTCCTTCGCCGCGTACTGCCTGACGCTGGCCTGGATGCTGACGCTCCTCACGCGCGGGCGGCGGATCGGCCGGTGGGCGGGGCACGTCGTGGTGCTGACGAGTCTGGTCGAGATGGTGATCATCACCGTGCAGGTGGTGCGCGGGAAGCGCAGCCACTTCAACACCGCGACCGCCTTCGACTCGGCTCTGTGGGACGCGATGGGCATGACGGTCGTCGCCCTGTGGGCGGCCACCCTGGTGATAGCCGTCCTGCTGCTGCGCACCCGCATCGCCGACCGAGCGGAGGCCCTGGCCGTCCAGGGCGGCCTGCTGATCGCCCTGGCCGGCGCGGCCCTCGGATTCCTGATGGCCATGCCGAGCGAGGGGCAGCGGGCGGCCGGGAACCTCGACACCGCGGGCATCGTCGGCGCGCACGCGGTGGGCGTACCGGACGGCGGCCCGTCCATGGCCCTGACCGGCTGGTCGACGACCGGCGGCGATCTCCGGGCCCCGCACTTCGTGGGCATGCACGCCCTCCAGCTGATACCGCTCCTGCTGATCGTGCTGGTCCTGCTCGCGCCCCGCTTCGCTCCGCTGCGCGACGCCGGGGTGCGGCTGCGCCTCGTACGGGTCGCCGTGGCCGGCTACGCGGCGCTCGTCGCGCTCATCACCTGGCAGGCGCTCCGGGGCCAGCCGCTGATCCGTCCGGACGGTGCCACGCTGCTCGCCGCCGGAGCGGTCCTCGCGGCGGTGGCGGCCGGCACCTGGGCCGCGCTGCGACCGGCCACCGGCGAACACCCGGTCCGTACCGCCACCGACGACAAGGAGCCCGTCGCATGACCGGCGCACTCTTCGAGATCACGTTCTATCTGGCCGCGCCCTTCTGGCTGCTGATGATCTTCGCCCCGACCTGGTCCGGCACCGCCCGCGTCGTCGCCTCGCCGCTGACCGTGCTGCCGGTGCTCGCCGTCTACGTCGTCCTGGCCGTGCCGGTGTTCCCGGAACTCTGGACGGCGGTGAGCAGCCCGGACATCGACACCTTCCGTGATCTGACGGCGCTGGCCGGCGGTGCTGGGGCCATCTGGGCGCAGGTGATCGCCTGGGATCTCCTGCTGGGGCAGTGGATGTACCTCCAGAGCCGGAAGCTGGGGCTCTCGCCGTGGCTGATGGGGCCGTTGCTGGTCCTGACGATCCTGCTGTCGCCGTTCGGGCTGCTGGTGTTCCTCGCCGTCCGGGCCGTCCGGCTGCGGCGGCGCGGGACACCCGTCGGCTGAGTCGCGCCTCCTCCCGGGGCCGGGTCTGGAAAGATCGCGCGCATCCGACCAATCCGTACGGCCGTCCGCTCCGAATCAATGCCGGAACCGACGATCGCCCCGGGAGGAACCCGCGTGAAGGAAGCCGTACACATCAGTGGGGTGCCCTCGCCCGGTCCCGATCTCCAGGAGCTCCTGGTGCGGGTCGCGCGGGGCGACCAGGACGCGTTCGCTGCGGTGTACGACGCGGTGAGCGGGCCTGTGCTCGGCCTGGTGCGCAGCGTGCTCCGCGATCCGGCCCAGTCGGAGGAGGTGGCTCAGGAGGTGCTGGTGGAGGTGTGGCGGACCGCGCCCCGCTTCCAGGCCTCCCGGGGCAGCGCGATGAACTGGGTGCTGACGCTGGCCCACCATCGGGCCGTCGACCGGGTCCGCTCGGCCGAGTCCGCCGCCGCTCGCGAGCACAAGGCGGCGCTGCTCGACCGGACGCCGGCCTTCGACGAGGTGGCCGAGCAGGTCGAGACCCGGCTGGAGCGGGAGCAGGTACGGCGCTGTATGCGCACCCTGTCCGAGCTGCAGCGGGAGTCGGTGACTCTGGCCTACTACCGGGGCCTGACCTACCGTGAGGTCTCCGAACTCCTCGCCGTTCCGCTGGGCACCATCAAGACACGGCTCCGCGACGGCCTCATCCGGCTGCGCGACTGCCTGGGGGTGAGCGCATGAGCACGGCCGAGCTGCACACGCTGACCGGGGCCTACGCCCTGCACGCGCTGCCGGATTCCGAACGGCAGGCGTTCGAACGGCATCTGGAGGACTGCGAGGCGTGCGCCCAGGAGGTGCGGGAGCTGTCGGCCACCGCCGCCCGGCTCGGCCTCGCCGTCGCCGAGACCCCGCCACGCGAGCTGCGCGAGAGGGTGCTGCGGGAGATCACGACCGTACGGCAGGAGACTCCGGCGACGCACGGCAGACGCGGGCGGACCGGCGGGGGCGGACGCACCGGACGGTGGTACGCCTACGCGCTCGCGGCCTGTATCGCGGCGGCCGCCGCGTTCGGCGGGGTCGCGGTCTGGCAGAACCAGCTGGCGCAGGACGCGCGGCAGGAGGCGAACCAGGCGCAGCGGCAGAACGAGCAGCTGGCGCAGGTCCTCTCGGCCCCGGACGCGAAGACCTCGTCGGGCGAGCTGACCGGCGGCGCGCACGGCACCGTCGTCGTCTCGCAGAGCCAGAACCGTGCGGTGTTCCTGGCCTCGGGCATGGAACGGCCGCCGAGCGGCAAGGTCTACCAGCTCTGGTTCAACGACGAGGGCACGATGCGCTCGGCCGGACTGATGGATCCGACGGCGAGCGACGACGCGGTCCTGCTGGACGGGCCGGTGGACCGGGCGTCCGGGATGGGCATCACGGTCGAGCCCGCCGGCGGGTCCGCCGAGCCGACCTCCTCGCCGGTGGCGGTGATGGACTTCCCGACCGCCTGACCGCCTGACCCGCTCGACCGCTCGGCCACGAACAACGCAAGGAGCACGCTTTCCATGAGTGTCGCGGTGGTGCTGTTCACCTCCGATCTGCGTCTGCACGACAACCCGGTGCTGCATGCCGCCCTGCGCGACGCGGACGAGGTCGTCCCGCTGTTCGTGCGGGACGACGCCGTCCACCGCACCGGGTTCGACGCGCCCAACCGGCTGGCGTTCCTCGCCGACGCCCTGGCCGCTCTGGACGCCGGACTTCGCAAACGGGGCGGCCGGCTGATCGTCCGTCAGGGCGAGACGGCCCAGGAGGTGAAACGGGTCGTCGAGCGGACCGGGGCGGGCTCCGTGCACATCGCCGCCGGGGTCAGCCGGTACGCGGCGCGGCGCGAGGAGCGGATCCGGGAGGCCCTGGCGGGCACCGGCCGCGAGCTGCGCATCCATGACGCGGTGGTCACCGCGCTCGCTCCGGGCCGGGTGGTCCCGACGGGCGGCAAGGACCACTTCGCGGTGTTCACCCCGTACTTCCGCCGTTGGGAGGCGGCGGGGGTACGGGGCACACTGGCCGCTCCGCGTACGGTCCGGGTGGCGGACGACGTGACGAGCGACCCGCTCCCGGAACGCGACACGATCAAGAACCTCTCCCCCGGTCTGGCCCGGGGCGGCGAGGACGCGGGCCGCAAGCTCGTGACGTCCTGGCTGAACGGGCCGATGGCCGACTACGAGGACGGCCACGACGATCTGGCCGGCGACGCGACATCGCGCCTCTCCCCCCACCTGCACTTCGGTACGGTCTCCGCCGCCGAACTGGTCCACCGGGCGCGGGAGAAGGGCGGGCCCGGCGGCGAGGCGTTCGTGCGGCAGCTGGCCTGGCGCGACTTCCACCACCAGGTCCTCGCGGCCCGCCCGGACGCCTCCTGGTCCGACTACCGGCCGCGCCGGGACCGCTGGCGCTCCGACGAGGACGAGATCGACGCCTGGCGGACCGGGCGGACGGGCTATCCGCTGGTGGACGCGGCGATGCGGCAGCTCGCGCACGAGGGCTGGATGCACAACCGGGGCCGGATGCTGGCCGCGAGCTTCCTCACCAAGACGCTGTACGTGGATTGGCGGGTGGGCGCCCGGCACTTCCTGGACCTGCTGGTCGACGGCGATATGGCGAACAACCAGCTCAACTGGCAGTGGGTGGCGGGCACCGGCACGGACACCCGGCCCAACCGGGTGCTCAACCCGGTGATCCAGGGCAAACGCTTCGATCCGCGCGGCGACTACGTACGCCGCTGGGTGCCGGAGCTGGCGGAGGTGGAGGGGCCCGCGATCCACGAGCCCTGGAAGCTGGAGGGCCTGGACCGGGCCGGTCTGGACTACCCGGAGCCGGTGGTGGACCTGGCCGAGGCGCGGTCCCGCTTCGAACGCGCCCGCGGCCTGGACTGACCGTACGCGTACCTGGAAGGGCCCGTTCCGGCAGCTGCTCGGAACGGGCCCTTCCAGGTGCTCAGGACCGGCGCGGCGGCCGGGGAAAGAAGCCGCTCGTCCGCGCCACGTACGCGTCGAAGCCGGGCCGGTCGGCCATATGGCGCTCCAGCAGGGCCGCGCCGCTGCCCTTGGTCAGCAGGAAGGTCATCACCAGCGGGGCGACGACGGTGGCGGCAGCGGCGGCCGGGGCCTGGCAGACGAGGAGGAAGAGGCCCCACCAGACGCAGAAGTCGCCGAAGTAGTTCGGATGGCGGGTCCAGGACCACAGCCCCCGGTCCATGATCTTGCCCTTGTTGGCGGGGGCGGATTTGAACCGCGCGAGCTGGGCGTCGCCGATCGCCTCGAAGGCGAGGCCGACCGCCCACAGGAGCACCCCCGCCCAGGCCCACCAGGCCAGCGGCCCGGTCACGTACTGCGCGGCCTGCACCGGCAGCGAGACCAGCCAGACCAGCGCGCCCTGGAGCAGATACACCTTGCGCAGGGCGTAGAGGTTCGGATTGCCGGGTGCCTTGGCCAGCATCTTCGCGTAGCGCGGGTCCTCGCCGTGGCCCCGGCCCCGCCGCCCGATGTGGACGGCGAGGCGGACCCCCCAGATCACCGTCAGCGCGGTGACCAGGAGCCGGCGGCCGTCGTCGCCGACGCCCGCCGAGAGGGCGTAGGAGACCAGGGCGACGACGGCGAAGCCGAGGCCCCAGGCGATGTCGACGATCCGGTGCAGGCCCTTGTTCAGGGCGACGGCGAAGGTGACGAGCATGACGCCGAGGGCGGCGACGGCCGCGCCCGCGAGCCCGTTCGCGAACGCGGCCCAGGCGAAGCCGCTCACCGGTCCGCTCCCGGGTGCTCCGGCGCGTACCAGTCCCGCCGGGTGGCCGGCATCGCGGCGGAGCCGACCGGGTCGGGCCGTACGGAGAGGATCTGGTCGACACCCATCCGCCGTTCCTCGAACGCGAGCGCGCCGCCGACGAGATAGAGCCGCCACACCCGCGCGGTCTCCTCCCCGACCATGGCGACGAACTCCGCCCAGCGCTCCTCCAGCGTCCGCCGCCAGGCCTCCACCGTCCACACGTAGTGCTCGCGCAGCGACTCGACGTCCCGCACTTCGAGACCGGCGCCCTCCAGCAGGGCGACGGTCTCGCCGAGCGGCCGCATGTGCATGTCGGGGGCGATGTACGACTCGATGAACGCGCCGCCGCCCGGGGCGCTCGTCCCCCGGGACATCTGCTGGACCATGGCCCGCCCGCGCGGCCGGAGCACGTCGTGCAGGATCGCGGTGAACGCCGGGTACTCCGCGTCTCCGACGTGCTCGCCCATCTCGATGGTGGACACCGCGTCGTACGCGCCCCGGGTCCCGGGCCGATCCGCGATGTCCCGGTAGTCGATGTTCAGCACCTCGACGAGGTCGCCGAGCCCGCGTGCCGCGACCTGTTCCCGTACGTGGGCGGCCTGTTCGGCGGCGAGGGTGACGGCGGTGACGTGGACGCCGTGGCGCTCGGCCGCGTACAGGGTCAGCGAACCCCAGCCGCAGCCGATGTCCAGCAGCCGTGCGCCGGGCCGCAGTCCGAGCTTGCGGCAGATCAGCTCCAGCTTGTCGCGCTGGGCGTCGGCCGGTCCGTAGTCGGGTGCGTCGCTGGTCCAGTAGCCGCAGGAGTACGCCATCGTCGCGTCGAGGAGCAGCCCGTAGAAGGCGTTGGACAGGTCGTAGTGGTGGCTGATCGCCGCCCGGTCGCGGGCCTTGCTGTGCGGGGTTCCGCGCAGTCCGGCGCGGGCGGCCGGGACCGGCGGGCGGAGGCCGACCACGCCGAGGCGCAGGGCGAGGCCCGCCGCCTTGACACGGTCGGCGAGGGCGGGCGCGGGCGCGGTGAGACCGCGTTCGCGCACGGCGCGGCGCATGGCGCGCAGGCCGTCGCCGAGGTCGGCGTCCAGGTCGATGTCGCCGGTGATGTAGGCCTCGGCGAGGCCGAGTTCGCCCGGCTCCCACAGCAGTCGGCGCAAGGCTCTGCGGGTCCGCACATGGACGGTGGGGGCGTCGCGGGGTCCGGTCTCGCTGCCGTCCCACATCCGTACCCGGACCGGCAGTGCGCCGCCGAGGAACCGCTCGATCAGCGGTTCGACGCGCTGGGCGGCCCCGGTCGGGGTGCGCCGGACGGGGGGCCTGGTGGCGGAGGTGGTCACGCGGTCTCCTCGCGGGTCAGCAGCAGTTGCTGCACATCGAGATAGCCGGAGCGGAAGCCCGCTTCGGAGTAGGCGAGATAGAAGGTCCACATCCGGCGGAAGACGGCGTCGAAGCCGAGGGCGTCGACCTCGGCGGACCGTTCGGTGAACCTCTCCCGCCACAGCCGGAGCGTCTCGGCGTAGTGCGCGCCGAAGCGGATGCGCCGGGTGGTGCGCAGCCGGGTGTGCTCGGTGGTGATCCGCTCCACGGCCTCGGTGGAGGGCAGCAGTCCGCCGGGGAAGATGTACTTCTGGATCCAGGTGTACGTGGAGCGGCTGGCGCGCAGCCGGTCGTCGGGCATGGTGATGGCCTGGAGGGCGATCCGGCCGCCGGTGGCGAGCAGCCGGTCCAGGGTCTCGAAGTAGACCGGCCAGAACTCCTCGCCGACCGCCTCGACCATCTCGACGCTGACGATGGCGTCGTAGTCGCCGGTGACCTGGCGGTAGTCGCTCAGCCGTACCTCGACGCGGTCCGCGCATCCGGCCTCGCGGATGCGGGTGCGGGCCAGCTCGCGCTGTTCGGCGGAGAGGGTGACGGTGGTGACCCGGGCGCCGCGGGCGGCCGCGCGGATGGCCAGTTCGCCCCAGCCGGTGCCGATCTCCAGGAGGCGGGTGCCCTCGCCGACGCCGGCGGCGTCCAGCAGCCGGTCGATCTTGCGGTGCTGGGCGGCGGGCAGCAGGTCGTGCTCGGCGGGGAAGCCGCGGAAGACGGCGGAGGAGTAGGAGAGCGTCTCGTCGAGGAAGAGGGCGAAGAGCTCGTTGGACAGGTCGTAGTGGTGGCTGATGTTGTCGCGGGAGCCTTCGGGGGTGTTCAGCTGCGCGGCGGGCCTGCGCAGCGCCCAGATGGAGCGCAGGCGTTGCAGCGGCCGGGGGACGAGGTCGGCCGCGTTGTCGGCGAGCACGGTCAGCACCCCGACGAGGTCCGGCGCGTCCCACTCCCCCGCCATGTACGACTCGCCGAAGCCGATGAGTCCGCTCGCGCCGATCCGCCGGAAGAAGGCGTCGGGGTCGCGGATGTCCATGAGCGGCCCGCCGAGGCCGATGTCGCCCCGGCCCGCGAGCCGGGCGCGCAGCGGAAGCCGGGCGAGCGCGCGGCGGACGATGCGTTCGGCGACGGCGGTCCGGGCGCGGGAGACCCGGGGCAGGGTGACGATGTCGGGCCAGCGTTCCGGGTCGGTCCCGGGGGTGTGTTCTGCCGGCGGCGCAGAGGTGGGAGCGGTCACTGCATGCCTTCCTGTGGGCGGTGCGGGGGACGGGGTTGCACGGGGAGCCCGCGCGCGTAGAGCCGGATGCCGTGCAGGCGGATCGCGGCGGAGACGAGGACGGTGGAGAGGGGGTGGCGCAGGGCGAGGCGGACCAGCTCGCGAGGCGTGGCCGGTCGGCGCCCTCCGCGTACGGTCGCGGTGAACGGGCGCCCCCCGTCGCGCTCCAGATGGACGCTCAGGTCGAGACGGGCGCCGGGCTCGGGCAGCCGCATCCGGTAGCCGCCGTCCACGGGAAAGAACGGCGATACGTAGAACTCCTTGCCGGTCAGCGCACGGTCGTTCCCGTCCGGCCGCAGCAGATAGCCGTGCCGTCCGCCGTACGTGTTGTGCACCTCGGCGACGACGCAGAGCGGGCTGCCGTCGGCGCGGTGGCACCAGTAGACGGTGATCGGGTTGAAGACGTATCCGAGGACCCGGGCCTGGGTGAGCATGGTGACGGTGCCGTCGTCGCCCAGTTCCACGCCCTGGGCCCGCAGGAAGCGCTCAAGACCGGCCCGGATGGTGGGCGCGGTGCCGCCGAAGTGGTCGCGGGCGTCGAACCGGGCGAGCGGCCGCAGGGCACGCGGCAGCCGGGGCGGCCGGTCGGGGTCGATCAGCCACAGGTACGTACGGTGCCGGAACGCGTACCTCGTCGGCCGGGTCCGTACGTGCGTGATGGTGCACGGGTAGAGGGCGCTCACCAGGCCACCCCCAGGGCCGCCGCGGCCTCGACCCCCGAACGGCAGCCGTCCTCGTGGAATCCCCAGCCGTGGTAGGCCCCCGCGTAGGCGGTGACGGGACCGGACAGGGCGGGCAGCCGGCTCTGGGCCTCGACCGACTCCGGGGTGTAGACGGGATGCTCGTAGACCATGCGGGCGCGAACGCTCTCCGGGTCGACCCGGTCGGCCCCGTTCAGCGTGACGACGAAGGTGTCCGGGGCGTCGAGCCGCTGGAGCCGGTTCATGTCGTAGCTGACGGTGACGCGGTCGGCGTCGGCGGCGCACGAGGGCATCAGGTAGTTCCAGGAGGCCCTGGCGCCCCGGGCGCGCGGCAGCAGGGCGGTGTCCGTGTGCAGCAGGGTCGGGTTGCGGGAGTAGCGGAACGCGCCGAGCGTGCCGCGCTCGGCGTCGGTCGGGTCGGCGAGCAGCCGCAGCGCCTGGTCGGGGTGGGTGGCGATGACGACGGAGTCGTACGGGGTGGTGGCGCCGTCCTCGGTGGTGACCTCGACGCCGTCCGCGTGCCGGGTGATGGCGCGCACCGGGGTCGCTGTGTGCACGGCGGCGAGCTGCTTGACGACGCGGTCGACGTAGCTGCGCGAACCGCCGGTGACGGTGCGCCAGGCCGGCGAGCCCCCGATGGTGAGCATGCCGTGGTGATCGAGGAAGCGGAACAGATAGCGGGCCGGGTAGCGCAGGGCGGTGACCGGGTCGCAGGACCAGACGGCGGAGACCATGGGGGTGAGGAAGTGGGCGTGGAAGTACGGCGAGAACCGCCCGCGCCGGGCGAACTCGCCCAGCGTCATCCCGCTCGCGCCGCTCTCCGGCAGCGCCAGCAGGGCCCGGGCCGCACGGTGGAAGCGCGGCACCTCGGCGAGCATCCGCAGGTAGGGGCCGCGCACGGCGGAGCGCGGCTGGGCGAAGAGCCCGGCGGGCCCGCGGGCCCCCGCGTACTCCAGTCCGCACCCCTCGCACCGTACGGACATCGACATCTCGGACTCCTGGGTGGCGACCCCGAGTTCGTCGAAGAGCCGCAGCAGCTGGGGGTACGTCCGCCGGTTGTGCACGATGAACCCGGAGTCGACGCGGTGTACCCGGCCGTCGGACGCGCCCAGGTCGTGTGTGTGGGCGTGGCCTCCGACGCGGTCGTCCGCTTCGTACAGCGTCACCTCATGAGCGTCCCGGAGAACGTGGGCGGCGGTCAGTCCCGCCACTCCGGACCCCACCACGGCCGTCCGCCGTCGTTCCCCTGCCATGCCGGCTCCCTCCGGTCCTTCCGCACTGGTCGGAGCGCTGCTGAAGCGCTCCTCTACCTCCCATTCGTGGCCGGTGGCCGAAAGGATTGGTCGATCGCCGACTCTGCTCCGAACGAGTGAATGAGGGCCCGGGACCAATCCGCCGGCCGACCGGCGCCGAACCCCTTGTGTGAGAACAGACCGGAACGATGCGCGGACGGACGGGGCACTTCTGCCCCGGCGGTCCCGCTCGGCGCGTGCCGCGGTCACCGCGCCCGGCGGCCCGGCCGCCGGATGCGGGGTGCGCCGTCGCGCCGCCCCGGTACGCCGTACGGATCCGGCCGGCGCCGGTCCCTGCGGCGTCCGGGGCGGGGCGGCGGGGCGGCGCCCGTCGGTGGTTCCGGTCCGCGGTGCGGCCGGGGACACGACGCCGCCGGGACGGCCGGGGAGCCGTCCGGGCGGTTCACCGCCGCCGGCCGTGGTGCCGCAGGAGCCGCGGGAGTGCTGTCACTCCTGGTCGGACGGCTCGCCCCGGCGCCGGGTCCGTCTCCCGCGGCTGGGAGACGGGCCGCGGGGCGCCCCGGCACCCGAAGGCCCA
>NZ_JAAGMH010000044.1:0-90884 GCF_010548505.1 Streptomyces sp. SID14515
CGTGCGGCTGCCAGGTGCCGCCCTGCGGCGGAACCCCGGACGACGGGCGGCCGCGACCCTTGCGGCGGCCGAGCAGCCGGCCCAGCCCGGAGCCGGTGTCCCGGCCGCCGAGCCGCGAGACGTCGTCCGTCTGCCGGGCGAACAACTCCGTGTCGATCACGCGCAGTTCCGCGCCGAACAGCGTCGACAGGGCCGGGCGCGGCCGGCCCGTCTGGAGCGCCACGACCTCCCGCAGCACCCCCGTCAGCTGCTCGGCCATCTCCGCGGCGGAGGCGAACCGGCGGGCCGGGTCCGGGTCGGTGGCCCGCACCAGCAGCCGGTAGAACGACTCGTAGGTGCGGAACACCTCGATGTTGTCCGGGTCCGGCAGCGAGTCCACGAAGACGTTCGTGTACCCCTGGAAGTCGAAGGTGAGGACCGCCAGCGTCCGGGCCACCGTGTACAGATCGGAGGCGACCGACGGACCGACCTCCGCGACCTCGGGCGCCTGGTAGCCCACCGTGCCGTAGATCGCCGACTCGTCGTCGTCCATCCGGCGCACCGCGCCCATGTCGATCAGCTTGAGCTGGTCCTCGGTCTGGATCGCGTTGTCGACCTTGAAGTCGCAGTAGAGGAGGTTGCGGCTGTGCAGATGACCGAGCGCCTCCAGCGCCTCGATCCCGTACGCGCAGGCCTGCTCGACCGGCAGCGGGTCACGCTTCCCGGCCGGGGTGCGGCGCTCGTTGGCGATCTCCTTGAGCGCCTTGCCGCCGACGTACTCCATCACGATGTAGCCGTCGAGCGAGCCGGTCCGCTGGTCCAGGTGCTCGACGAAGTTGTAGATCCGCACGATGTTGGAGTGCTCGATCTCGGCGAGGAAGCGGCGCTCGGAGATCGCGGCGGCCATCGCGTCCTGGTCGCCGGTGTCCAGCAGGCCCTTGAGAACCACCCAGCGGTCCGACACCGCCCGGTCCACCGCGAGATACACCCAGCCGAGCCCGCCGTGTGCCAGACAGCCCACCACCTCGTACTGGCCGTGCACGATGTCGCCGCCGGTCAGCTTCGGCACGAAGGAGTACGGGTGGCCGCACTTGGTGCAGAACCCCTCGGTGCGGCCCGCCCGCTCACCGCGCGAACGGCCCACCGGCGCCCCGCAGTCCGAACGGGAGCAGAACCGCTTGCGCTCGGGCACCTCCGGGTTCTCCATCACGGCCGTGCGCGGGTCGGGCCGCGGCACGTCCGGGACCTCCACCAGGCCGACGCCGAGCCGGCCCCGGGCCGAGGTCGCCGACGTCGAGCCCGAGGAACGCACCGAGACCGAACGCGAGGTGGACGCCCCGGACAGCGAGCGCGACAGCCGGCCGGAGACCGAACGGCGCGAGGTCGACGAACGGGACGAGGACCGGGCGGAGGCACGGGAGCCCGAGCGCTGCGAGGAGCTGTCCCGGCTGCTCGCCCGGCCGCCCCCGGCGATCCCGGTGGGCGGCGAGGAGACCATGCCCGTCGGCGAGACGACCGGCGCCAGACCGCAGGTGTCGCAGTACAGCTCACCGCCGCCCATGTCCTCGTAGTTCCCCTCGCACGCGGGGCGCTGGCACTGCGTACTCATCGTGTCTCCCCCTGCTGTTCGCCGCCGCCCGCGCCCGGCCGGTCCTGCGGTCCGTCCGGCCGGCGGGGCGTCAGCATGTCCGCGACCGCGTGCTGGTAGCGCAGGACGGCCTGCTCGGCGACGCGCAGATCGCACGGCGCGCTCCACAGCATCCGGCGCGCCGCGTCGTACCGCTCGATCAGCACCGGATCCTCCGCCAGACCGTGCCGGGCCACCTTCGCCTTGTACGCGTCGAGCCGGCCGCGCAGCTCCGCGCGGACCGCCAGCGGGGCCGTCACCGAGGTCAGCGACTCGCGGGCGCGCAGCAGTTCGTCCTCGGCTTCCTGCTCCAGCGACTCCAGCAGCGGTGAGAGCCGGTGCCACTGGGCGTGCCTGCGGTGGTCGGAGGCGGCCGCCAGACGCTCCTGGAGGGCGGTCGGCGGCCCGCTGACCGCGGGCACCTCGGAGGCGGCGATCTTCGCCAGCACCTCGCCGCGCGCCGCCCGGGCCTCCGTCAGGGTGCGGTCGGCCCGCGAGAGCACGTCCCGCAGCCGCACCAGCCGGGCCTCCGCGTCCTGCCGGACCGCGAGCACGGCCTCGATCTCCCGCCGTACGTCCTCCAGGGCGCGGGCGGCCCGGTCGTAGCGCGAGGTGTCGGGGCGGCCGCCGCCGGGCGCGGCGCTGCCCGGACCCGGTAGCCAGAACGCCAGCGGGTCGGAGATCACCTGCACCCGCAGCGTGGTCAGCTCCTCGGTGATCTCCGCCAGATCGTCCCCGGCCGGATGCTCACCGGGCCGCACCCCCACGGAGTGCGCCAGCGAACGCGTCCGGTGCAGCTCGGCCGCGAGCAGGTCGATCCGGGCGGGCAGCGCCGACCAGACGGAGTCGGAGGCGACGACCATGTCCAGGGACCTGGCGTACAGCTCGTTCATCCGGGCGACCAGCTCCTGGAGCGAGAACCGCTCGGAGAGCCTCGCCGGACCCGCGACCGAAGGCGGCGGCACGGCGGTCGGGTTGGCGACGGTGACGGCCTCGCCGCGCAGCAGGTCGGTCAGCGCGGCGAGGTCCTCCCGGTTCGGATGGCGGCGCCGCGCACGGATCTCCCGGGCCTCCGACAGGGCCCCCGCGTACGCGTCGAAGTACTCCCACAGCAGGGTGATCGACTGCTCGGTCGTGGCCCAGCGCTCCCGGGTGACACCGGTCAGCTCGGCGCCCTCCAGGAGCCGGCGGCCGGCATGGTCCTGGAGCGCGAGGAGCGAGGTCTCGATGGCCTCGTGCTCCGCACCGAGCCGGGCCAGCGCACGGTCCGCCTCCTCCCGGTCCATGACCGGGCCGGGGGGCCTCCCCGCGAAGCTGGGGAAGGATCCCGCGACGCCCATCGATCACCTCTCCGCTCTCCCCGCCGGGCCGGTGGGCCCGGCGGGATCGGTTGCTTCGGTCTGCTCCGGTCCGCTGCGACCGGTGCGTACTGCGGTGCGCCGGGTCAGTCGGTGCGGTACTTGGGCGCGGGCGGCCCCTTGATGCCGGGCAGCCCGGCCGCCAGCCACTCCTGGTAGGACGTCATCCAGGGGCTGTTCGCGCCGCCGGCGCGGTAGTCCACGAGGACCTTGTTCACCCGGGCCACCAGGTCGTTCGCGCCCTTCTTCGTCGCGACGCCGTAGTACTCCGTGGTGAACGGGGCCTTCCCCTTGAGCTCCACCGCCGGGTCCTGCGCCGCCTGACCGGCCGCCAGGGCGTTGTCCGTGACGACCGCGTCGACCTCGCCGAGCTGGAGCCGCACCAGGCAGTCCAGCTGGTTGGGCACGGTCAGCAGGTCCGGGTCGCGCTCGGTGCCGTCGAAGTCGTCCTTGTAGAGCGCGCCGAAGGACTTCTTCTCCAGCGCCTCGTACGCCGTGGAGCCCTCGGCCGAGCAGACCCGCTTGCCCTTCAGCGAGGAGTCGTAGCCGGTGATCGCCGACTCCTTCGGGGCGAGCACCTGCTGTCCGGCCTGGAAGTAGGCGGTGGAGAAGGAGACCTGCTCCAGCCGCTTGCAGTTGATCGTCATCGTCCGCACGACGACGTCGACCCGGTCGTTCTCCAGGGCGGCGATGCGCTGGTTGGTGGGGATCGCACGGAAGATCACCGCGTTCGGGTCGCCCAGGATGTCCTTGGCGATGGCCCGCACCAGGTCGATGTCGAACCCTTCGAGCTCACGGCTCTCCGGA
The DNA here is from genome assembly GCF_010548505.1 of Streptomyces sp. SID14515. Taxonomy (NCBI): domain Bacteria; kingdom Bacillati; phylum Actinomycetota; class Actinomycetes; order Kitasatosporales; family Streptomycetaceae; genus Streptomyces; species Streptomyces sp. SID14515. The sequence goes on from NZ_JAAGMH010000044.1 coordinate 3,772, forward strand.
TTGCGGTAGCCCCAGCGGAAGCTGTTCTGGTCGACGCCCGCGATCAGCTTGCCGCGCTGCTTGATCGTGTCGATGTTCGGCCCGTCGTCGCCCGACGGGGGCAGGCTCGCCTCCGGCTCGGTGCACTCCTCGGCCCGCGTCTGGACAGCCGTCACCGCCCCGCCGCCCGAGGTGTCGCCCCCGGCCGCCCCGTCGCCGTGGCGGGCCAGCGGCAGCAGGGTGAGCGCGGCGGTGACCGCGCAGGCCGCCGCCATCCCCGTCACGCCGCCCCAGCCGCGCAGGCCGCCGCGCCCGGGCCGGTCCTTCGACCTGCTCATCGCTGCCCCTCTCACCGGTACTCCGAGAGCCTGCGGTTGACCCCGACGATCACGGCGGCCGCCCCCAGGACCGCCAGCGCCGCGGCCCCGGTCGGCAGGCCCCGCAGGGCCCCGCGCCCGTCCTTCGCCGCCGAGGTGAACTCGCTCTGCTCATGGGCGAGCGCCTTCTCCAGCGCGGCGTCCACCTGCTGGAAGGACTGCCCGGTGGACTTGTCGGTCCCGATGATCTGCTCCAGTGCGCCGTCGTAGTCGCCCTGGTCGTCCGTGGCACGGGCCTCGCGGTGGCGGACCTGCCACTCGGCCACGCCCTCGGTCGCGTCGGCCACCGGCGCGGTCCCGCGCTCGTCGTCCGCCAGCCCCTCGGCCTTCTCCAACTGGCCCTTCAACGCCTTCATCCCCGTGGCGTAGTCCGCCTCGTACTGGTCGGCGGAGCCGTCGGGGGTCAGCACCGCGCCGCGCGCCACCAGGGTGAGGTTCTCGTTGGCGCGTGCCTTCAGGGAGCTGATCCGGGCGTCGTTGAGCACATCCAGGGACGCCTGGCCGTGCACCATCGCCGACCGCAGCTCCGCCCGGGCCACCGCGTGCCCCACGGCCATCCAGAGCACCACCACCGAGGCGGCGGCCGTCGCCGCCAACAGCCCGTGGTTCAGCACCCGGTTCGTCCGGCGGTAGGTGCGCCGCTGCATCCACGCCAGGGCGCCGAGCACCAAAATCCCCGCGCCGAGCGACAGGAGCGGCCACTGCCGGGCGTCGGCGGAGTCGCTCTCCAGCCGGCCCGACTCCGCCGCGTACAGCCGCTCGGCGGCCGGCAGCATCTCGCCGGTCATCTTCTGGTTCGCGTACCGCAGATAGGCGCCGCCCAGCGGCAGGCCCTGGCGGTTGTTGGCGCGGGCGCGCTCGATCAGGCCCGTGTAGACCGGGAGCAGCTTGTTGAGGGTGGCTATCTCACGGCTGGACGCGCTGCCGGAGTCGGTGCTGCCCGACGCCTTCACCAGCAGCCGGGCCGCCTCCTCGATGTCCTTCCGATACTGCTCGCGCACCGCCTCGGGCTCCTGCGCGCCCGCGAGGAACCCACTGGCCGCCGTCGTGTCCGCGTCCGCCAGGAAGCGGTAGATGTCCGCCGCGTCGGCGCTGAGCGGCTGACTGCGGCTGACCACGTCGTCGGCCGCGGAGGCGCGCGAGGAGATCTCCAGCGTGGTCACCGCGCCGAACGCCACGACCAGCAGGGCCAGGACGGCCCCGATGATCTGGAGCCGGCCGGGCTCGGTCGTCGCCACGGCGCGCAGCCGCCCGGTCTGCGCGGCCCACGTGGTGCGGCGCTGTGCGGGCACGCCGACGGGCGCGGACACCGGGTCCGGCGTGCGCGACGTCTGCGTGCCGCCGCTCGGCGGGTGTGTCACTCGACCTCCCCCTCGGTCACTGACGGCGGGTCCCCTCACCGGTCACCGCATTCGATCAGGACGGACGCGGCCGATCAAGGCAAGCGGTGCAACGTGCCCGTATACATCCCCATAAGCGAACGGACTTGAGCGAACGGACTTCCCATCAGGTACACGTTCCGGAAGCCCGATCGGTTCCCTCAGGCCCCTCGCACGCCAGCCGTTCACCCGTACGAGGAACGAACGAGAAGCGTCCCCCCACACGAATCGCGCGGGGGGACGCTCCCTGACGTACGGCGAACCGCGAAGGCGCTCAGGCGTACTGCGCGCGCAGCCTCCGAAGGGCCTCCGGCGCCGCGCCCGTACGGTCCAGGCCCAGCAGCGCCGCGCCCAGCACCGGCGGCTCCGACACGACGCGCACCGAGGCCTTCGGGGCGCGGGCGGCGAGGAGTTCGGCGATCCGGTCGTTCAGCTGCGGATGGCGCGCGGCCAGCACACTGCCGCCCAGCAGCACCGGAACCTCCTCCTCCAGCAGGCCGAGCCGGTCCAGCGCGACCGAGGCCATCGCCACCACCTCCTCGGCCTGCCGCTCCACCAGCGCGAGGGCCACCGGGTCGCCGCCCGCGGCCGTGGCGAACAGCACCGGCGTCAGCTCGTGCCGCCGCTCCAGCGGGATGCCGCCCCGGTGCAGCGCCTCGATCAGCCCGTACATCGAGTCGAGCCCGAAGTGCGCTGGCAGCGCACGGGCCAGCTCGGACGGCTCACCGCGCCCGTCCTCGGCGCGCGCGGCGAACCACAGCGCCTCCTCCGCGAGCCCCGAACCGCCGCCCCAGTCACCGGATATCCGCCCGATCGCGGGGAAGCGGGCGGTCCGCCCGTCCGGCGTCATGCCCACGCAGTTGATCCCGGCCCCGCACACCACCGCGACCCCCCGCGGCTCGTCCACCCCGGCGCGCAGTATCGCGAAGGTGTCGTTGCGCACCTCCACCGATGAGCCCCACCCCCGGGTCTCCAGCGCGGTGGCCAACTCGGCCTCCTCGACCGGCAGATCGGCGTTGGCCAGACACGCGGAGACATGACCGGAGAGGACGGGCGGAACCGGCAGCTCCGCGACGGCCCGCTCCAGGACGGCGGCCAGCACGTCGATCGCGGCCTCCACCCCGACCACGGGCGGCTGGAAGCCGCCGCCGCGCGCCGTGGACAGCACCGTGCCGTCTTCGCCGATCAGTGCCACGTCGGTCTTGCTGTTGCCCGCGTCGATGGCGACGACCGACACGTTCACGCCCACGCGAGGTGCTCCCGGTTGTGTGCGATCAGCCGGTCGGTGAGGCCCTCGGCGTAGTCGAACTGGCCGATCAGCGGGTGGGCCAGCAGCGCCTTGAAGACCCGGTCCCGGCCGCCGCGCAGCGCGGCTTCCAGGGCGAGGTCCTCGTACGCCGTCACATTCGCGATCAGACCGGCGTACAGCGGGTCCAGGGCCGGGACGGCCAGCGGGGCCGCGCCGTCGTGCCCGACCCGGGCCTGGACCTCGATCACCGCGTCGTCCGGGAGGAACGGCAGCGTCCCGTTGTTGTACGTGTTGACCACCTGGACCGGCGAGCCGCCGTCGCCCAGCAGGGAGGCCGCCAGGTCCACGGCGGCCTCGGAGTAGAACGCGCCGCCGCGCTTGGCGAGCAGCTCGGGCTTCTCGTCCAGCGTCGGATCGCCGTACATCGCGAGCAGTTCCTTCTCCATCGCCGCGACCTCGGCGGCCCGGGACGGCTTGGTGCCGAGCTCCCTGACCACCTCGTCGTGGGCGTAGAAGTAGCGCAGGTAGTAGGAGGGGACGACCCCGAGCCGGTCCACGATCCGCCGGTCCATGTGGAGGTCGTCGGCGATGGTGTCGCCGTGCTCGGCGAGCAGCTTGGGCAGGACGTTCTCGCCGTCCGGGCCGCCCAGGCGTACGCCCAGCTCCCAGGTCAGGTGGTTGAGCCCGACGTGGTCGAGGTGCACCTCGGAAGGGTTCACGTCCAGCAGCCGGGCGAACTTCCGCTGGAAGCCGATCGCCACGTTGCACAGGCCGACGGCCTTGTGCCCGGCCTGGAGCAGGGCCCGGGTGACGATGCCGACCGGGTTGGTGAAGTCGATGATCCAGGCGTCCGGGTTGGCGCGGCGGACCCGCTCGGCGATGTCCAGGACGACCGGCACGGTGCGCAGCGCCTTGGCGAGGCCGCCGGCGCCGGTGGTCTCCTGGCCGATGCAGCCGCACTCCAGCGGCCAGGTCTCGTCCTGGTTGCGCGCGGCCTGTCCGCCGACGCGCAGCTGGAGCAGGACCGCGTCGGCGTCGGCGACGCCCGCGTCCAGGTCGGTGGTGGTCGTGATCTTCCCGGCGTGGTCCTGCTTGGCGAAGATCCGCCGGGCGAGACCTCCGACCAGGTCCAGGCGGTCGGCCGCCGGATCGACGAGCACCAGCTCCTCGATCGGCAGCGTGTCCCGCAACCGGGCGAATCCGTCGATCAGTTCAGGGGTGTAGGTGGACCCGCCACCCACTACTGCGAGCTTCATGTCAGCCCTTTACTCCGGTCAGTGTGACGCCCTCGACGAATGCCTTCTGGGCAAAGAAGAAGACGGCTATCACGGGGGCCATGACCAGAACGGTCGCGGCCATGGTCAGGTTCCAGTCGGTGTGGTGTGCGCCCTTGAATGATTCGAGGCCGTAACTGAGCGTCCAGGCGGCCGGGTTCTCGGAAGCGTAGATCTGTGGTCCGAAGTAGTCGTTCCAGGCGGCGAAGAACTGGAAGAGGGCGATGGCCGCGATGCCCGGCTTGGCCATCGGCAGGACGACCTTCATCAGCGTACGGAACTCACCGCAGCCGTCGACCTTCGCGGCGTCCAGGTATTCGTTCGGGATGGTCAGCAGGAACTGCCGCAGCAGGAAGATGGAGAACGCGTCGCCGAAAGCCATCGGGATGATCAGCGGCCACAGGGTGCCGGACAGGTCCAGCTGCTTCGCCCAGAACAGGTACATCGGGATGATCACGACCTGCGGCGGCAGCATCATCATCGAGATGACGAGCATCAGCGAGAGCCTGCGGCCCCGGAAGCGGAACTTCGCCAGGGCGTACGCCACCGGGACGGACGACACCACGGTCAGGACGGTGCCGACGCCCGCGTACAGCAGGGTGTTGCGCCACCAGGTCAGAAAGCCCGGGGTGTTGAAGACCCGCTCGTAGTTGCCCCACTCCCAGGTGTTCGGGGTGAGGTCGCGGGTCAGCGCCTGCTGGTCGCTCATCAGCGAGGTCAGGACCACGAAGACGAACGGCAGCACGAAGAAGAGCGCGGCGGCGATGCCGAGCGAGTGCACGGCGATCCAGTGCAGCAGCTCCTTGCGGCGGGCGGTGCGCGCGGCGGGCGTGCGCGGGGCGGTCGCCGGGGAGGGTGCGTCGGTCTTGTCGAGGAGCTGGGTCATGGCTCAGTCACCGGCCTGGATCAGGTTGTTGCGGCCCCGCATCAGCAGCGCGGTGAAGGCCATGGCCAGGGCGAACAGGACGAGGGCGACGACACAGGCGGCGCCGTAGTCGAAGCGCTGGAAGCCCAGGTTGTAGACGAGCTGCGGGAGCGTCAGTGTCGACTTGTCGGGATAGCCGGGTTCGAAGGACTGGCCGGAGCCGCCGATGATCCCGGAGGCGACCTTTCCGGCGACGAGTGGCTGGGTGTAGTACTGCATCGCCTGGATGACGCCCGTCACCACGGCGAACAGCACGATCGGCGAGATGTTCGGCAGGGTCACGAAGCGGAACTTCTGCCAGGAGGACGCGCCGTCCAGCTCGGCCGCCTCGTACTGCTCGGTCGGCACGTCCAGCAGCGAGGCCATGAAGATGACCATCAGGTCGCCGATGCCCCAGATCGCGAGCATGGTGAGCGCGGGCTTGGACCAGGTGGCGTCGTTGAACCAGCCCGGCGTCGGCAGCCCCAGGTCGCCGAGGATCGCGTTGACGGGCCCGGTGCCGGGGTTGAGGAGGAAGACGAAGGCGAGCGTCGCGGCGACCGGCGGGGCCAGATAGGGCAGGTAGAACAGGGTCCGGAAGACCCCGGTGCCCGTCTTGATCTTCGTGATCAGCATCCCGACGCCGAGCCCGAAGACGACCCGGCAGGTGACCATCACGAGCACCAGCCACAGCGTGTTCCGCAGCGACGGCCAGAACATCGGGTAGTCGGTGAAGATGTACGTCCAGTTCGTCAGCCCGTTGAAGGCCGGCGCCCCGAAACCGTCGTACCGGGTGAAGGAGAAGTAGACGGTCGAGATCATCGGGTAGACGAAGAAGACCGAGAACCCGATCAGCCACGGCGACATGAAGGCCGCCGTGCGCAGCCCCGATCTGCGGCGCTTCGCGCGGAGTGTGTGCGTCGTCATCGGAGGCTACTTGGCCTTGGCGATGTCGGTGTCGATCTGCCGGGCGGTCTTCTCCAGACCGGCCTGGAGGTCCTTCACCGCGCCCTTCTCGTACTGGTAGCCGAAGTCCTGGATCGTCTGCTGGTACGTCGATCCGTTGACGGCCCCGTCGGGGGTGTTGGACTTCGGGTGCTGGGCGATGTCCAGGAAGGTCTTGAACCGCGGGTCGAACTTCAGGTCGGGGGACTTCAGCGCCTCGAAGGTGGAGGGCACGTTGCGGATGCCGTTGGCGAAGTCGACGACCGCCTTCGTGTCACTGGTCATGAACTTGACCAGCTCCCATGCGGCGTTCTGCTTCTTGCTGGCCGGGGCGATGCCCACGATGGTGCCGGAGAGGAAGCCCTTGCCGTAGCTGTCGGCCTCGTCGTCGGCGACGGGCATCGGCGCGACGCCGATCTCGAAGTCGGCTCCGGCGTCCTCCGCCATGCCGAGCCGCCACTCGCCGTCCAGCTGCATGGCGACCTGACCGGTGTGGAAGGGGTGTTTGGCGCCCCACTCGTCACCGAAGGTGCCGCGGTACTTCTCCAGCTTGTCGTAGCCGCCGAGCTGCTCGACGAGCTTCTTCTGGTACGTGAACATCTCCGCGAACGCCGGGTCCTTGGCGATGTTGGACTTGCCGTTCTCGTCGAAGTACGTGTGGTCCCACGAGGACAGGTAGTGGTCGGCGACGGTCTCGTAGCCGTGGAAGGTCGGCATGAAGCCGAGCTGCTCGTAGCCGTCGCCCTTCTCCACCGTCAGCTTCTTCGCGACACTCGCCAGTTCGGACATCGTCTTCGGCGGCGCGGTGATCCCGGCCTTCTCGAAGGCGTCCTTGTTGTAGTAGAGGCCGTAGGCGTCGGTGAGCAGCGGAAGGGCGCAGCGCTTGCCCTCGAACTGGGTGTAGTCGAGGAGGACCTTCGGGAAGGTCTTCTCCAGGTCGAGCTTCGACTTCTCGATGAACGGCTTCAGGTCCGCGAAGGCGCCGGACGAGCAGAACTTGCCGACATTGGCGGTGGTGAACGAGGAGACCACGTCGGGCCCGTTCGAACCGCCCGCGCGCAGCGCCTGGTTGAGCTTGTCGTCGTTGATGCTGCCGGAGATCTTCACCGTGATGTTCGGGTGGGCCTTCTCGAACCGGTCGATGTTGTCCTTGACCGCCTTCACCTCGGCGGGCGAGCTCCAGCCGTGCCAGAAGTTGATCGTGGTCTTCGCCTTCGGGTCGTCGGAGGCGCCGGCCTCGGACTGGCCGGTACACGCGGTGGCGAGCACCGATATCGCGGCGACGGCGACAGCGGTGGCGGTGAGACGGCTTGTGCGCATGACGAAACTCCCAGGGGCGGGGAAGAGGCAGACGGCAGGGACCGGGGGGGGAGGGGCGGTTCAGCGCGAGGTGTCGAACACTTCGTCGCGGGTGTCGGCGAGCGCCCTCTCCAGGGCGCCGCGCAGAACGGGTTCACGGTCGATCTCGCCGACCACCAGCCGCGGCCGGGAGGCGGCGAGCTCGGCCAGCTCGGACTGGATCAGGGAGCGCAGGATCTCGCCGCCGGCGACGACCGCCTCGCCGGAGAGCACGATCAGCCCGGGGTCCAGGACGGCGGTGACGGAGGCGAGCCCGGTGGCGAGCCGCTGGGCGTACTGGCGCAGCAGCTCGGTGAGCGCCTCGTCCCGCTCGTACGCGTCGACCGCCCGCGTCAGCAGTTCGGCGGCGACCTTCGCGTACGGCTGCTGCGGGGTGTCGATGCCCAGCGCCTTCGCGAGCCGGGGCACCGCCTGGGCGCCCGCCAGCTCCTGGAAGCCGCCGCTGTTGGCCCTGACCACCTGGCGTACGAGGGGGGTGCCCGGCACCGGCAGGAAACCGACCTCGCCCGCGCCGCCGGTGAAGCCGCGGTGCAGCCGGCCGTTGATGACGAGGGCGGCGCCGAGGCCCTCCTCGTTCCACAGCAGCACGAAGTCCTCGTGGCCGCGGGCCGCGCCGAGGCGCTGCTCGGCGACGGCGACCAGGTTGACGTCGTTCTCGTACTCCACCGGCATCGGGAGGAACGCGGCCAGCTCGTCCAGCAGGGTGGGGGAGTGCCAGCCGGGCAGATGCGAGGCGTACCGCAGCCGCCCGGTGCCCGGGTCGAAGGCGCCCGGGGTGCCGATGACGATCCGGTGGACGTCGGCGCGGGTCAGCCCGGCCTCCTTCACCGCCCCGTCCAGCGCGTCGGCGACCTGGCGCACCACGCTGTCGGCGCGCCGGCCCGGGGTCGCCAGCTCGAACCGCCCGACGGTCCGCCCGGTCACGTCCGCGACGGCGGCGACGATGCGCTGCCCGTTCACATCGAGCCCGGCCACATGGGCGGCCCGCGCGTTCACCGTGTAGAGCTGCGCGTTGGGCCCGGGGCGCCCCTCGCTGGTCCCGGTGGCGACGACGAGTCCGGCCGCCTCCAGCCGGGCCAGCAGCTGGGACGCGGTGGGCTTGGAGAGCCCGGTCAGCTTCCCGATCCGGGTCCGGGAGAGCGGCCCGTGCTCCAGCAGCAGATCGAGGGCGGCCCGGTCGTTCATGGCCCGCAGCACCCGCGGGGTGCCCGGTGTGCCGGGTGGGCCGGGAGTGGTTCCCGCCATCGTGGATGCACCGCCCTCTGTCAGGAACTCACGTTCGTGACTCTGTTAGGAAAGTTTCCTATTCGGTTGAGAGGACGGTAGGGCGCAGGTCACCGGGGCGTCAATGGGTGCCCCCCGTCCGGCAATCAAAGCGTTACCTGACACGACGACGCCCCCGGCCGCCGTCCTGGGGGCCAGGGGGCGGGCGGGGGCGTCGGAAAGCGAAGGGGCCTACTTGTTCAGGTTCGTGGGCGGCGGTATCGGCGTCGCCGCCAGCGACTGCGGGGAGGTCGCCGAGGCGTACGCCGAGGGGGCCGCCATCGCGGCCGTCGGGTCCGCCGTGGACTCGCCCTCCGTCTGGAGCGGGATCGCGCCGATCATGCGGATGCCCGCGTCGTCCAGCGCCTGCTTGATGCGCCAGCGCAGCTCGCGCTCCACGCCCACCGACTTGCCCGGCATCGTCTTCGCGGTGACCCGGACCGTCATCGAGTCCAGCAGGACCGCGTCCAGGCCGAGCACCTCCACCGGGCCCCACAGCCGCTCCGACCAGGGCTCTTCCTTCGTCAGAGTCTCCGCGGCGGTGCCGATCGCCTCGCGGACGTGCTCCAGGTTCTCCGTGGGGCGCACGGTGACGTCGACCCCGGCCGTGGACCAGCCCTGGCTGAGGTTGCCGATCCGCTTCACCTCGCCGTTGCGGACGTACCAGATCTCGCCGTTGTCGCCGCGCAGCTTGGTGACGCGCAGCCCCACCTCGATGACCTCGCCGGAGGCGACCCCGGCGTCGATGGTGTCCCCGACCCCGTACTGGTCCTCCAGGATCATGAAGACGCCGGAGAGGAAGTCCGTGACCAGGTTGCGGGCGCCGAAACCGAGCGCCACACCCGCGACACCGGCGGAGGCGAGCAGGGGCGCCAGGTTGATCTTGAAGGCGCCCAGGACCATCAGGGCGGCCGTGCCCATGATCACGAACGAGGCCACCGAGCGCAGCACCGAGCCGATCGCCTCCGAGCGCTGGCGTCTGCGCTCGGCGTTCACCAGCAGCCCGCCCAGCGCGGTGCCTTCCACCGCCTGGGCGCTGCGGTTCATCCGCTCGATCAGGTTGGTCAGGGCGCGCCGGATCAGATAACGCAGCGTGATCGCGACCGCCACGATCAGCAGGATCCGCAACCCGGTGCTGAGCCAGGTGGACCAGTTCTCCTCGACCCAGCCCGCGGCGTTCCCGGCGTGTTCGGCGGCTTCGTCCAGCGAGCCGCCCGGCTCGGGAGACGGGGCTGCGGCCAAGAGGGCGGACAGGGACACGAGAGGGACCTCCACGGGGACGACGGCTGGTCAACAACAGTAACGAAGCCGGGGGAGTGGATCGTTGCCGTCGAGCGAGGAGAGACAGGTCTCACCGGGAACACCTCCGCTGTGGCCGATCGCACAGCGCGGACGGCCCCCAGGTGAAACACCTGTTCGGCACCGCCGGGCGGTACGCGGAGCCCGGAGTGAGATAAATCCTCCCGGCCCGTTACCCGTACGTGGTGGCGCTTCGACCAGGCATGAGGAGAGACTGAGATCGGATCGTCCCGGCGCGAGCCACGCGCCGCCGGCGTACAAGGAGGCATCCACCGTGCCGCACGTCCTGGTTCTCAACGCGTCGTACGAGCCGCTCGGCGTCGTACCGCTCCGCCGCGCGCTCGTCCTCGTCCTGGAAAACAAGGCCATCTGCCTGGAGGAGTCCGGCTCCTTCCTGCACAGTGCCACCCGTGCCGTGCCCGCACCCAGTGTGGTCCGGCTCAAGCGCTTCGTCCGGGTCCCCTACCGGGGGCCCGTTCCCCTGACGAGGCGGGCGCTGTTCGCCCGGGACGGCGGGCGCTGCATGTACTGCGGGGCCGCCGCGACCAGCGTCGACCACGTCATCCCGCGCAGCCGGGGCGGGCAGCACGCCTGGGACAACGTGGTGGCGGCCTGTCGCCGCTGCAACCACGTCAAGGCCGACCGCCATCTGCCCGAGCTCGGCTGGCGGCTGCGCCATCAGCCCGCCCCGCCGACCGGCCTGGCCTGGCGGATCATCGGGACCGGACACCGCGACCCGCGCTGGCTGCCGTATCTGCAACCGTTCGGCGCGGACGACGTGATGGCCCGGATCGACGGCGTGTCCGTCTGAGACCGGGCCCCGCTCGTACGGGGCCGGGCCGTCGTGCCCGTACCGCCGTACGGGTCAGTCGTCCGCGACCGCGTACGCCTCCACCGACCAGAGCGAATAGCCGTACTCCGTCGCCCGGCTCTCGCCCTGCACCCGGATGAACCGGGCGTCCTTCTCGTCCATCCGGACCGACTCGCGCCCGCCCCGGCCCTCCGCCACGGTCGCGGCGGTGCGCCAGGTGCGGCCGTCGGCGGAGACCTGTATGCGGTAGCGGGAGGCGTACGCGTCCTGCCAGCTCAGCACCACCTGGCCCAGGCGCACCGGCTTCGGCAGCTCGGTCTGCCACCAGGCCCCGTCCTCCACCGGCGAGGACCACCGGGTCTCCGGATCGCCGTCGGAGGCCGCCGCCGCCGGGAAGTCCGGGGTCTCGTCGCCGGACGAGGAGGCCTTCGCCGTACGCGCCAGATCCGGGCCGCCGGTACGCGGGAAGGCCCGCACGGTCAGCGTGGACTCCTGGCCGCCGAAGGTCAGCGGCACCTCGTACTCGCCCGCCGGGGTGTCCGCCGGGACGGTGATGTCCACGGGCACCTCCGTACGGGAGCCGCGCGGCACGGTCGTCTGCTTGGGGACGCGCACCTCGATGCCCTCCGGGGCCTTCGCGGTGAGCTTGCCCTTCACCTCGACCGGACGCCGCCCGGCCAGCCGCGCCGCGACCCGCTGCGGCTCGCCGCCGATCTCCGCGTCCGTCTCGCCGTGCGTCAGGTCGAGCGTGGCGGCGGGTTCGTCGCCGAACCACGGCACCAGGGCGCGCACCTGCGGGGCCGACGTCACGATGGCGGGGGCGGGAGGCAGGGTGGGGCTCAGATACGAGGGCGGGGCACTCCGGGCGGCCTCCGGCACGGTGACCCGTACGGCGTCCGCCCGCAGCCCCTTCGCGGCGGTCTGGGTGAAGCCGCTCGGCGAGAGCCGCCCGAGAGCCCGCCAGCCCTCGCCGGGCACATGGGCCTCCACGACCGCGTCGGCGAGGGCGGTGCCGGGCTCGGCGAGCGCCGTGACGGCCTCCACCGGACGGGGCCGGTCCAGCCGGACCGTATGGCTGTGGGCGTCCTTCGTGACCTTGCCCGAGGCGCGGTCGGTGCCGTTCCACCCGGCGGACACCTTCGCCGCCTTGTCCAGGAACGGGTCCAGCACACCCTTGCCGACCGTGGCCCGGCTCGCCCTGATCTCCTCGCGCAGCGGCTCCAAGGCCAGCTCGGCGCGCCAGGCGGCGGCGCCGTCCCCGGCGGCCTGGGCCTGGAGCAGATCGACCACGAGCTCACCGGCCCGGCCGTAGCGGGCCAGCTGCTCGGTCCAGGGCCGCACCTCGTCCGTCAGCCGGCCGTCGGCGGGGGTCTTCAGCCGTTCGGGGGCCGCGCGCATCACGGAGAACGCCGCGCGCAGGTCGGCCGCCGCCCGGTCGCGGCGGGAGGCGTCGGCGCGGGTGTTCCAGAAGGCATCGAACAGGGGCTGGAGGTAGGCGGACTCCTCCGCGCCGAGCACCGAGCCCGCGCTGTTCCCGGCCAGCGCCAGCAGCGCGTCGCGGGCCCCCGCGTCCCCGCCCGCCAGATCGTCGATCGCCGCCCGCCAGGACGCGCCGGGGTCGTACCCCTTCGGGTTCCAGGCGAAGTCGGCGGCGGTGAACAGCGGGATCCGGGAGGCGGACGGCTGTTCCATCGCATTGGCCAGCAGCGCCGCGGAACCGCTCGCCACCGCCGGGTCCCGGCCGGTGTACGGGCCGAGGAAGATGCGGTCCTGGGCGTAGTCGTTGACCGGGTAGTTGTCCATCGTCACCAGCGGGTGGCGGAACGCGGCGCGGGCCCCGGCCAGTTCACCGCCGGTGATCTTCTTCGGCACCACCCCGACACCGGTCCAGGCCACCTGCACCCGGTCGTCCAGCTCGGCCGCCAGCGCGGTGCGGTAGTCCGTGGCCCCGTCCTGGTAGAACTCCGTCGGCAGTACGGACAGCGGGGCCGCGTCCGGGTGCCGTTCCTCCAGATGCCGGGCGAGCGCGCCCGCGACCCGGGCCTGGGCGCGGGCCGCCGCCTTCGGGCCGTCGCCGAAGGTCTCCGCGTCCAGGTCGCAGTGCCACTCGCTGTAGCTGACGTCCTGGAACTGGAGCTGGAAGACCCGGATGCCCAGCGCCCACATGGCGTCGATCTTCTTCGTCAGCGCCCGGACGTCCTGGTCCGAGGCCATGCACATCGCCTGACCGGGCGAGAGCGCCCAGCCGAGCGTGACGTGCTCGGCGTGCGCCCGCTCGGCCAGCGCCCGGAAGTCGGCCCGCTTGTCGGCCGGGTACGGCTCACGCCAGCGCGCCAGCCGGAAGGGGTCGTCGCCCGCCGCGTAGAGATAGCGGTTCTGCTTGGTGCGGCCCATGAAGGAGATCTGGGCGAGCCGCTCCTCGCGGGTCCACGGCTGTCCGTAGAAGCCTTCGGCCATGCCGCGTACGGCGGTTCCCGGCCAGTCCCGCACGGTCACCCCGGCCACCGATCCGCCGGTGATCAGTTGCCGCAGGGTTTGGACGGCGTGGAAGAGGCCGTCCCCGCCGAGCCCGTCCAGCGCGACGGTGGCGCGTCCGGCGACCCGGCCCACCGCGATCCGGTAGCCGCCCGAGGGCAGATCGGCCCGGTCGGGAGCGCGCAGCGCCCGCAGCGCCTCACCGGCCCCCGTGCCGCCGACGTGGACCACGGGCCCGCCGCCGGGCAGGCTCTCGTGCAGCGTCGTGACGCCCGCTCCGCGCAGCAGCGAGCGGGCCTGCTCGACGGCGTACGGGTCGGAGCCCGGGGCGGCGACGAGCGTGGCCTCGGAGCCCAGCTCCACGGCGGGGCCGGTGGTCCTCAGGCTCTGCGGCCGGGGCCACACGGACGGCGGGCGCGCGCTGTCGGCGCGGTCGGCCTTGCCCGCGACGGGCCTGCCGGGATCGGTGGGGGCGGCCGTCGCGGCCGGAGCGACGGAGACGGATCCGATGAGTCCGCCGATCACGGCGGCGGCCACGGCCGTCGCCTGCCTTCTGCGCCCGATCCGCACGTCGCACTTCCCTTCCGTACGTACCCACTGCCGGCACTGTGGAACGCCGTGCCGACCGCCTCGGCCCGCAGGCGATGGACCCCGGCGGGGTCCGAGCCCACCACCCGCGCGCAAGGGTGTCAATGCGCGTGGCCGTTGTGCCGCATTTGCCGGGAATAGCGGCACCTTCGGGCCCTGTGGGGCTGGTGTGGCGGCCGGGAGTGGCCGAAAACGCCCCATAGGTGGCAGTCGGGGGAACCGGATGTGACCCAGAGCACGTTGGGCTCGTTGTCATAACGCCTGCATCACGTCCACGTCTGCCGGGGCGAGGCCTGGGTAGGCCTGCTGTGTCCTGTTCTCCATGGCCAGGAGGCCACCATGCCCGCTGCCGCGCAGCTTCTGCTCTCCGCCCTTTCCAAACAGGTCCCCGCCCAGCCCGACTCCGCGCCGCTGACCAGCGAACTTCCCCTTGCCGATGTCGCCCACCTGATCAGCGGTCCGCCGCTCGCCGATGTGTCCCTCCTGCTCGGTGAATCCTCGTTCGCCGATTCCGCGCCGCTGACCAGCGAGCCTCCGCTCGCCGATGCCACCCCTCTCACGAGCGAGCCTCCGCTCGCCGCCGTCGCCCCTCTGACCAGCGAGCCGACCGCACCCGGCACCGCAGGGGGCTTGGAGTTCCCAGGAGTCTGAATGGGCTTGTCCCGGCTCGCCGCACTGCACGGTGTCGCCACCTCCTACTCCCCGTCGCCGGATGTCACGGTGTCCGTCCCCGACGACACGGTCATCGCCGTGCTCGCCGCGCTGGGCGTCGACGCCGGCACTCCGGCGGACGTACGGAAGTGCCTCGTCGCCGCGGAGTCCCGCTCGCGCCTGCTGCCGCCGACCGTGGTGGTCTGGTCCGGCGAGCCCCTGCCGCCCGCCCTGGCCGGGCTGCCCCCCGGCTCGACCGTCACGGTCGAGCCGGAGTCGGCCGAGGCCCTGGGACACCTCCCGGGCCGCCCGCCCGCCCCGCTGAGCATGCGGGCCCGGGCGGCGGCCCCCGCCGCGCCGGTGGCACCCCCGAGAGGCGGTGCGTCCGCCTCCGCCGCACCCCTGGTGCCCCCGGGCGCCTCCGCTTCGCCCGTGACGCCTCCGGCGGGCGACCGGGCCGCCGACGCCCCGGCGGCCGTGCCCGCCTGGTGGATTCCGCCGCCCCACGGCGTCCACCGCATCCACGTCCGGACGCCGGACCACCGCCGGGCCACGGCCACCCTCATCGCCGCCCCGGCCCGCGTCCCGCAGCCGCCCGAGCGGTCGCACGGCTTCCTGGTCCAGCTCTACTCCCTGCTCTCCGCCCGCTCCTGGGGCATGGGCGACCTCGGCGACCTGGCGGACCTCGCCGGCTGGGCCGGGCGCACCCTCGGCTCCGGGTTCGTCCAGGTCAACCCGCTGCACGCGGCCGTGCCCGGACGCCCCACCGACCCCTCCCCGTACCGCCCCTCCTCGCGCCGCTTCCCCGACCCGGTGCACCTGCACGTCGAGTCGATCCCCGAATACGGCCACGTCCGCGACCGGGCCACCCTCGACGACCTCCGGCAGGACGCCGCCGCCCTCAGCGAGGCCGTGCTGAACAAAGGCGCGCTGATCGACCGGGACGCCGTCTGGGAGCTGAAGCGCCAGGCCCTGGAGCTGGTCGTCGAGGTGCCCCTCACGCCCGGCCGCCGTGCCGCCTACTGCGACTTCCTGGCCGAGCAGGGCCAGGCGCTGGAGGACCACGCCCTGTGGTGCGCGCTCGCCGAGGTGCACGGCCCCGACTGGCACACCTGGCCCGAGGCCCTGCGCGACCCCCGCTCCGCGGGAACCGCCCGCGCCCGGTCCGAGCTGCTGGACCGGGTCGACTTCCACTGCCGCCTCGCCTGGCTGACCGCCGACCAGCTCGCCGCCGCCCAGCGCTCCGCCGAGGACGCCGGGATGGGCATCGGGATCGTCCACGACCTCGCCGTCGGCGTGCATCCGGCCGGCGCCGACACCTGGGCCCAGCAGGACGCCTTCGCCCACAGCATGTCCGTCGGCGCGCCCCCCGACGCCTTCAACGCGCGCGGCCAGGACTGGGGCCTGCCGCCCTGGCGCCCCGACGTCCTCGCCGCGACCGGTTACGCCGCCTTCCGCGGCCTGCTCCGCGGGCTGCTGGCCCGGGCCGGAGCCCTGCGCATCGACCACGTCATGGGCCTGTTCAGGCTCTGGTGGGTGCCCGAGGGCCGCCCGCCCACCGACGGCACCTATGTCACCTACGACGCCGAGGCGATGCTCGCCGTCCTCGCCCTGGAGGCCCACCGGGCCCGGACCGTCGTCGTCGGCGAGGACCTCGGCACCGTCGAGCCCGGCGTCCGCGAGGCGCTGGCCCGGCGCGGCGTGCTCGGCACCTCGGTGCTCTGGTTCGAGCGCGACTGGGACGGCGACGGCCGGCCGCTCGCCCCGGAGAAGTGGCGCCGGGACTGCCTGGCCACCGCCACCACCCACGATCTGCCCTCCACCGCCGCCCGGCTGACCGGCGATCATGTGACGCTGCGCCACCGCCTCGGCCTGCTCACCCGCTCCCTGGAGGAGGAGCTGACCGAGGACGCCGCCGACACCGCCGAGTGGCTGGCCCTCCTCGCCCGGCTGCGGATGCTCCCCGAGGGCGACGGCGACGAGGAGGCCGCCGTCCGGGCCGTCCACCGCTTCCTGCTCCGCACCCCGGCCCGGATGACCGGCGTCTGGCTCCCCGACACCGTCGGCGACCGCCGCCCGCAGAATCTCCCCGGCACCTGGGACCAGTACCCCAACTGGCGCCTCCCGATCGCCGACGCCGAGGGCCATCCGGTCACCCTGGAGGAGATCGCCGCCTCGCCCCGGCTGCACGCGCTGATGGACGTCCTGCGGCCCCGAAAGCCCCGTACGGCACCCCCGGGCGAGCGCCGTCCCTAGGCGTTCGCTACGTTGGCACCGTGGACAAGAAGAACGCTATGCGCGCCGGCGTCGTTGCGGCCGGGACGACGCTGATGATGCTGCTCATGTCGGCCCCGGCACTCGCGCTCACGCCCGACGACGGTGACGACCCGGCTCCGCGCCTGAGCGCGATCGAGACCATCGGTCTCTACGTCGTCGCGCCCATCGCCCTGTTCGTGGTGATCACGGGCCTGGTCATGGTCCTGGACAAGTCCAAGAAGCAGGTCTGACCCACCCCCGTACGACATGCGTGACGGGTGCGCCGCCGGTACGAGCTACCGCGCGGCGCATCCGTATGTCCGGGCCCGGACGTGCGCGGGGTGAGGGCCGGGCCGGTAGGTTGCGCCCATGACCGAGTGGGACGTCAAGAAGCTCCGCATCCTGCGCACCCTGCGCGACCGGGGCACCGTGACGGCGACCGCCGAAGCGCTCCTGATGACCCCCTCCGCGGTCTCCCAGCAGCTCACCAACCTGGCCAAGCAGCTCGGGGTGGACCTCCTGGAGGCCCAGGGCCGCCGGGTCCGCCTCACCGACGCCGCCCACCTCGTCCTGCGCCACGCCGAGGCGGTCTTCGCCCAGCTGGAGCGCGCCGAGGCCGAACTGACCGGCTATCTGCGCGGCGAGGCCGGCGAGGTCAGGGTCGCCGCGTTCTCCACCGCCGTGCCCGCCCTCGTCGTACCCGCCGTCCGGCTGCTGCGCGCCGAGGACCGCCCGGGGCCCGACGTACGCGTACGGGAGGCTGAGGCCGCCCAGGCGTACGAGCTGCTCACCGCGGGCGAGGTGGACCTGGCCCTGTCGCTGGCCGCCCACGCGCCCACCGCCCGCGACCCCCGCTTCAGCCTCTTCCCGCTGCTCGCCGACCCGCTGGACGTGGCGCTGCCCGCCGATCACCCGCTGGCCGCCGCGCCCGCCCTGCGCCTCGCCGACCTGGCCGCCGACCGCTGGATCTTCGGCGGCTCGGGGCCCTGGTCGGAGATCACCACCGCCGCCTGCGAGGCGGCCGGCTTCGTTCCCGAGCAGGCCCACAGCGCCGCCGGCTGGACCGCGATCCTCGCCCTGGTCGAGGCGGGCATGGGCGTCGCGCTGGTGCCCCGGATGGCCGCCCGGGAGCGCCGTGAGGGCGTGGTGATGCGGGTGCTGGCGGCGGACCGGCCACGCCGCCATGTGGTGGCGGCGGTCCGGCACGGGGCGGAGAGCGGCCCGGCGGTGGCCCGCGTCCTCGCCGCGCTCACCGGCACCGCCCGATCGTTCAGCTGAACTGAACGATATCTGCGAAAACTTTCGATGGACCTGACGGGTTCGGTGGCGCGAAGGTAAGAGCCATGACCTTCGACGCGAGCGAGACCACATTCCAGGACACCGACACCGACCCCCATGCCAATGACGCCGCGCCCTACGGCGGCGGCGACCCGTACGCCGACTACCGAGAAGCCGGAGACCTCCCCTTCATCGAGCTGGTCGACCTCGCCGACCGCCGCCTCGGCGCGGGCGTGATAGCCGCCAACGACGAGTTCTTCGCCGAGCGCGAGAACCTGCTGATCCGTGAGCGCGCCGTCTTCGACCCCGAGCACTTCGGGCACAAGGGCAAGATCATGGACGGCTGGGAGACCCGCCGCCGCCGCGGCGCGGACGCCGGCCACCCCTTCCCGGCCCCCGAGGACCACGACTGGGCGATCGTCCGCCTCGGCGCGCCCGGCATCGTCCGCGGCCTGATCGTGGACACCGCCCACTTCCGCGGCAACTACCCGCAGCGCGTATCGGTGCAGGCCACCGCCGTCGAAGGCGCCCCGAGCCCCGAGGACCTGCTCGCCGACGACGTGAAGTGGGAGGAGATCCTTCCGCCCACCCCGGTGCGCGGCCACGCCGCGAACACCTTCGAGATCACCGGCGGCCGCCGCTACACCCACCTCCGCCTCTGCCAGCACCCCGACGGCGGCATCGCCCGCCTCCGTGTGCACGGCGAGGTCGTCCCGGACCCGGCCTGGCTCGCCGCGCTCGGCACGATCGACCTGATCTCGGTCCTCAACGGCGGTACGTACGAGGACGCCTCCGACCGCTTCTACTCCTCGCCCACCCAGATCATCCTGCCGGGCACCTCCCGCAAGATGGACGACGGCTGGGAGAACCGCCGCCGCCGGGTCCGCGACACCAACGACTGGGTCCGCTTCCGCCTCCCCGCCCAGGGCGCGGTCCGCGCGATCGAGATCGACACCGCCTACCTCAAGGGCAACTCCGCCGGCTGGATCGCCCTCCAGGGCCGCAACGGCGACACCGGCGAGTGGTTCGAGATCATCCCGCGCACCCGCCTGCAGCCCGACACCCCGCACCGCTTCGTGCTGCGCGCCCAGGCCGTCGTCACCCACGTCCGCCTCGACGCCTTCCCCGACGGCGGCGTCGCCCGGATGCGCCTGCACGGCAGCCTCACGGAGTCCGGCACCGCCGAACTGACCCGCCGCTACGAGGAGTCGGGCGCGTAACCCCGTAGGCCCGTCACACCTGCGGCACCCCATGCTCCGCCCGGCGGACGGCTGCGCTCCAGAGCCCGTCCGCCGGGCGGTTTCCAACCGGGCCGGGAGGCTCAGGCGGCGTACGCGGTCCAGCGCAGCGTCTTCGCCAGCACCCGCCAGGTGCCCCAGGCGAACACCCGGTTCACCGTGTTGCAGAACGCCGCGCCCGTGCAGTCGGTGGGCCGGTCCTGCCAGGCATGGACCGTCAGGGTGTGGAAGCCGAAGGTGCGCGAGAACGCGAAGCGGATGTGCATGCCCCGGCCCAGCTGGTGCCCCGGCAGCGTGTTGATCTGGAAGAAGTCGTTCCCGATGTACTCCACCTCGACCGGATTGCCGCCCAGCAGCTCGCAGCGCGCCCCCGCCCGGATCCGCCCCGCACAGCCGCCGCTGACCGGGAACAGCCAGAAGTGGTCGGTCAGCTGCCGCCGGACGTCGTCCGCCCCGGTGAACGGATGCAGCCCCAGGCCGTACCCGTACGTATAGAGGTCGTAGCAGCCCTCCGGACCGGCCCGGCAGTCCGGGCGGTCGGCCGCCGGCGCGGCGGGGCCCGCCAGCAGACCCGCGCACAGGGCCAGCGCGACCGGCACGGCGGCGAAGCCGGGCATCGACCCTCCCGTGGCCTGCGACCGAAGAATGCGACGACCCTTCGGACCGTAGGCCACGGGAGATCACATCGCGCGCGTACGGCCGCCGAACGCGCGACGGCGGCCGGAAGCCGGAGCCGTACGGACCGGGCCCCCGGAAACCCGAAAGGGCGCCCCCTCCGCCGCAGCGGAAAGGACGCCCCCGGGGCATGAGCGTTACGCGGTGGCCGCCGCCGCGTCCGCCGCCTGGGCCTTCAGGGCGCGCTCCACACCGGACCGCGACTCCGACATCAGCCGCCGCAGGGCCGCGCTCGGCTCGGCCGAGGCCAGCCAGGCGTCCGTGGCGTCCAGCGTCTCCTGCGAGACCTGGAGGGCCGGGTAGAGGCCCACGATGATCTGCTGGGCCATCTCGTGGCTGCGCGAGTCCGAGACCTCCTTCACCGAGGCGAAGTACTTCTCCGTGTACGGGGCGAGCAGCTCGCGCTGGTCCGTCTGGACGAAGCCGCTGATGACCGCTTCCTGGAGCGAGTTCGGCAGCTCGCCGGACTCCACGACCGAGGCCCAGGCCTGCGCCTTGGCCTCCTCGGACGGCTGGGCCGCCCGCGCGGAGGCCGCGTGGCGCTCGCCCGCCGCCGTCCTGTCGCGCTCGTACTCGGCGGCGATCTCCTCCTCGTCCAGCAGACCGGCCGCCGCCAGCCGCTGCACGAACGCCCACCGCAGCTCGGTGTCGACGGTCAGGCCCTCGATCGACTCCGTGCCGTCCAGCAGCGACTGGAGCAGGTCCAGCTGCTGCGGGTTGCGGGCCGTGGCCGCGAAGGCACGGGCCCAGGCCAGCTGGTGGTCGCTGCCCGGCTCCGCCGCGTGCAGGTGCGCCAGCGTCGCCTCCGTCCACTGGTTGAGCGCGCCCTCACGGGTCTCCGGCGCGGCGTACAGGTCCAGCGCCAGCTTCACCTGGCGGTGCAGCGACTGGACGACGCCGATGTCCGTCTCCTTGCCGATGCCGGAGAGCACCAGGGCGAGGTAGTCGCGGGTCGCCAGCTCGCCGTCGCGCGTCATGTCCCAGGCCGAGGCCCAGCTCAGGGCGCGCGGCAGCGACTCGGTGAAGTCGCCCAGGTGCTCGGTGACGACGCGCAGCGACTCGGCGTCCAGGCGGACCTTCGCGTACGAGAGGTCGTCGTCGTTGAGCAGGACGACCGCCGGACGGGCCTTGCCCACCAGGGCGGGCACGTCGGTGCGCTCGCCGTCGACGTCCAGCTCGATCCGGTCGGTGCGCACGAGCTTGCCGTCCGCGTCGAGGTCGTAGGCGCCGATGGCGATGCGGTGCGGGCGCAGCGTCGGCTCGCCCTTCGCCCCGGCGGGCAGCGCGGGGGCCTCCTGGAGCACGGTGAAGGAGGTGACGCGGCCGTTCTCGTCGGTCTCGATCTCCGGGCGGAGGATGTTGATGCCCGCCGTCTCCAGCCACGCCTTCGACCAGGTCTTCAGATCGCGGCCGGAGGTCTTCTCCAGCGCGCCCAGCAGGTCGGAGAGGCGGGTGTTGCCGAAGGCGTGCGCCTTGAAGTACGCCTGCACGCCCTGGAAGAACGCGTCCTTGCCGACGTACGCCACGAGCTGCTTGAGCACCGAGGCGCCCTTGGCGTACGTGATCCCGTCGAAGTTGACGAGGACGTCTTCCAGGTCGCTGATGTCCGCCATGATCGGGTGCGTGGAGGGCAGCTGGTCCTGCCGGTACGCCCAGGTCTTCATGGAGTTGGCGAACGTGGTCCAGGAGTGCGGCCACTTCGAGCCCGCCGCGTCCGCCTGGCAGGCGATCGAGGTGTAGGTGGCGAACGACTCGTTCAGCCAGAGGTCGTTCCACCACTCCATCGTGACGAGGTCGCCGAACCACATGTGGGCCAGCTCGTGCAGGATGGTCTCGGCCCGCACCTCGTACGCCGCGTCCGTCACCTTGGAGCGGAAGACGTACTGGTCGCGGATGGTGACCGCGCCCGCGTTCTCCATCGCGCCCGCGTTGAACTCCGGGACGAAGAGCTGGTCGTACTTGGCGAACGGGTACGCGTAGTCGAACTTCTCCTGGAACCACTCGAAGCCCTGCCGGGTGACGGCGAAGATCTCGTCCGCGTCCAGGTACTCCGCCAGCGAGGGGCGGCAGTAGATGCCGAGCGGGACGGACTGGCCGTCCTTCTCGTAGCTGCTGTGCACCGCGTGGTACGGGCCGACGATGAGGGCCGTGATGTACGTGGAGATGCGCGGCGTCGGCTCGAAGGACCAGACGTCGTCCTTCGGCTCCGGCGTCGGCGAGTTCGAGATGACCGTCCAGCCGGCGGGGGCCTTCACGGTGAACCGGAAGGTCGCCTTCAGGTCCGGCTGCTCGAACGAGGCGAAGACGCGGCGGGCGTCCGGAACCTCGAACTGCGTGTACAGATAGGCCTGCTCGTCGACCGGGTCGACGAACCGGTGCAGGCCCTCACCGGTGTTGGTGTACGAGCAGTCGGCGACGACCTTCAGCTCGTTGACGCCCTCGCGCAGATGCGGCAGGGCGATCCGCGCGTCGCGGAACACGGCGGCGACGTCCAGGTCCTTGCCGTTCAGCACCACGTCGTGGACGGCCGGGGCGACCAGGTCGATGAAGGACTCCGCACCCGCCTCCGCGCAGTCGAAGCGCACGGTGGTCACGGACCGGTAGGTGCCGCCCTCCTGCGCTCCGGAGAGGTCGAGATCGATCTCGTACGCGTCCACGGTCAGCAGGCGCGCCCGCTCCTGTGCCTCTTCGCGGGTCAGATTCGTGCCAGGCACGCGGTCATCTCCTTCGCTGGTGATGTTTCGGATCATCCTTCCACGTTCGCCCCCGCCGGACGACGGGTAGCGCCTCTTGTCCTACCACTGGTAGCATCTTTGGTATGAAGATCAGTGTGAGCCTGCCCCAGGAGGATGTCGCCTTCGTCGACGAGTACGCGGCGAAGACCGACGCCGATTCCCGGTCCGCCGTCATACACGCCGCTATCGAGTTGCTGCGTACCGCCGGCCTGGAGGCGGAGTACACCGAGGCGTTCCAGGAGTGGGATGCGGGCGAGGACGCCGCTCTGTGGGACCGCACGGTGGCCGACGGGCTCAACGATGCGTAGGGGCGACATCCACCTCGTGAACCTGGAGCCCGCGCGCGGGAGTGAAGCCAACAAGGTGCGTCCGGCGGTGATCGTCTCCAACAACGCCGCCAACCGGTCGGCCGAAGTGTCCGGCAGGGGCGTCGTCGCCGTGGTGCCCCTGACCTCGAACACCTCGCGGATCCTCAGCTTCCAGGTCCTTCTCGCCGCGGAGGAGAGCCACCTCCCGCAGAAATCCAAGGTCCAGTGCGAACAGATCCGGGCGGTCTCCCCCGAGCGGATCCTGAAGCGCATCGGTGAGGTGCCCCGCCGGCGCATGGCCGAGATCGACACGGCCCTCCGCCGCCATCTCGCGCTCTGAACCCTCGGCACACGCGAAGGGGCGGCCACCGGTGCACTCCGGTGGCCGCCCCTTTCCTTACGCGTACGGGTGACGCCGCTGGTCAGCCCTTCAGCTCGGCCGCCACCAGCTCCGCGATCTGCACGGCGTTCAGCGCCGCGCCCTTGCGGAGGTTGTCGTTGGAGACGAACAGCGCGAGGCCGTTGTCCACCGTCTCGTCGACCCGGATGCGGCCCACGAAGGAGGCGTCCTTGCCGGCCGCCTGGAGCGGGGTCGGGATCTCCGAGAGCTCGACGCCCTCGGCGTCCTTCAGCAGCTCATAGGCGCGCTCGACACCGATCGGGCGGGCGAAGCGGGCGTTGATCTGGAGCGAGTGGCCGGAGAAGACCGGGACCCGGACGCAGGTGCCGGACACCTTCAGCCCCGGGATCTCCAGGATCTTGCGGGACTCGTTGCGGAGCTTCTGCTCCTCGTCCGTCTCGAACGAACCGTCGTCCACGATCGAGCCCGCCAGCGGCAGCACGTTGAAGGCGATCGGACGCTTGTAGACGGCCGGCTCGGGGAAGTCCACGGCCTCGCCGTCGTGGGCCAGCTTGTCGGCCTCGGCGACGACCTTGGCCGCCTGGCCGTGCAGCTCGGCGACACCGGCGACGCCGGAGCCGGACACGGCCTGGTAGGTGGCGACGGTCAGCGCTTCGAGACCGGCCTCGTCGTGCAGCGGGCGCAGCACGGGCATCGCGGCCATCGTCGTGCAGTTCGGGTTGGCGATGATGCCCTTGGGGCGGACCTTGGCCGCGTGCGGGTTGACCTCGGAGACGACGAGCGGGACCTCGGGGTCCTTGCGCCAGGCGGAGGAGTTGTCGATCACCACGGCGCCCTGGCCGGCGACCTTCTCGGCCAGCGCCTTCGAGGTCGCGCCGCCGGCGGAGAACAGCACGATGTCCAGGCCGGTGTAGTCGGCCGTGGAGGCGTCCTCGACGGTGACGGCGGAGCCCTTGAAGTCGATCGTGGAGCCCGCGGACCGGGCGGAGGCGAACAGCCGCAGCTCGTCGACCGGGAAGCTGCGGTCGGCCAGGATCCTGAGCATGACTGTGCCGACCTGACCGGTGGCGCCGACGATTCCGACCTTCACGAGGACTCCTCTGTTCTGTACACCTGTGCGTCTGTGCGGTCCGTATGCCGCTCCATGATGCGTATGTCCCGGCCCGCCTTGTCCAATCCATTGTCCGACCTGCGGACTCTTCGCGCGAGGACCGCAGATTCTGCAATGTCCGTGCCCGCGCGGGGAAACATCTGCGGCGGCGTACGCGGCCTGTGACGAGGAACACGCCCAGCGGGGCGGGTGCTCGTGAGAGCGCCCGCCCCGCCGTCCTGCCGGTGGAATCCGTTACGGCGTGACCTTCTCGATCACGACGCTGCCGGTGCCCGCGGCGGTGCCGCGCGCGTTGACCACCTGGACCTCGCCGAAGAACTGACGGCCCTCAGGAGCCGCTCCGGCGACCACGACCTCGGCGCCGACCTGGGCCGAGGCACCGTTGGCCAGGTTCACGGCCTTGGTGGCGTCGACCTTGATCGTGCCGAGCGACGGTGCGTAGAACACGTCGCGGTAGTCGTACGTGGTGGTCCCGGCCGGGACCGAGTAGCCGTCGATGACGACCGTGTACGTGCCCGCGGCGGGCTTGACCAGGCTGACCGACTCGTCGGAACCGGAGGTGGTCGAGCTGGCGACCTGCGTGGCGCCCCGGAAGACGTACAGGTCGATGTCCGCGTTGGCGTCCGAGGTGCCTCCGACGGCGATGTCGAGCTTCTCGACACCCGCGCCGATGGTGACCGTGGTCTCACGGGTCTGACCCGTGGAGATCGACGGCTTGTCCACCTTGGCCGAGCCCAGCGAGCCGCCCTGGAGCTTGCCCTGGAGGGCGGCGGCGCCGTTGGTGACCGTCCAGCTCACCGGGGCCGGAGTGCCGACCTTCGCCTCGGCGATGGTCTGCACCGCCGGGTCGAAGGAGACGCCGAGCAGCGAGACGTCCAGCTTGAACGGGTTGTCCAGGAGCGGCGACGTACGACGCGCCTCGACCTCGATCTCCCAGACGCCGGGCTGCGGGTTCTTGTAGGAACGCACGTCCGGGCGGCAGGTGTTGGCCGGGTTCTCGTAGTTCGGGTAGCAGTTGATCGTGGACGTCGGGTCGACCGGCGTCCCGTACGGGTGCAGGGCGATGAACCGGGTCTGGCTGCCCGAGCGCAGTGCGCTGATGGCGACCTCGAGGTTCTTCGCGCCCTCGGGCACGTTGACGAAGTACGACGTGGTGCCGTTGCGCTGCACCGAGCCGGACGACTTGAAGGCGTAACCGGGCTGCTGGAGCTCCTGGGCGATGACGACCGTGGTCATGATCTGGTGGTCGACGCCGGAGGTCTTCTTGTCGTCGAGCTGCAGGATCGCGCTGTGCACCCCGGCGGTCTTCGCCTTCGCCTTGACCTTGAGCTTGACCGGCGTGTCGAGCGGCAGCGAGACGTACTCGGGGCTGCTGAGCTCGAAGGTGCCGTCGTTGTTCTTCCACGTCAGCCGGTGCTGGACATTGCGGTCCGGGCCGGTGGTGCGGGTGACGACGACGTCGTAGACCTTGGTCTCGCCGACCTTCAGGCCGCCCTCGCGGTCGTAGAGGCCGGTGCCGAAGCCCGGGTCCTTGAGCGCGAAGTCGATCGCGGTGTCGACCGGGGCCTTCACCGAGAACTCGTGCGCGGGCTTGCCCTGCTTGGCGATCTGCTTCCAGGCGCCGACGATGTCGATCAGACCGGAGCCCTGGACGTGCGCGGGCACGTCCTTGATGTGGCTGGCGGTGCTGGTCAGCGCGGTGCGCAGATCGGCCGGGGGAAGCTCGATGTCCTTCTGCTTCGCGGCCGAGAGCAGCAGCGCCGCGGCGCCCGCCACCTGCGGGGAGGACATCGAGGTGCCCTGGAGCATGGAGTACCCGGCCGGCAGGTCGTAACCCGCCTCCTTGACCGGACCGCCCGGCGCCCAGGTCTGGGTGGTGTTGATGGACGCACCCGGAGCCGAGATGACCGGCGTGAAGCCGCCGTCCTCACGCGGACCGCGCGAGGAGAAGGGCAGCATGTCGTACTTCTTGGTGACGTTGGAGCCGTAGTTGGCCGCCCACGTCTCCTTGGAGATCGACGCGCCCACCGAGATCACGTGGTCGGCGACGGACGGGTCGCCGATGGTGTTGAGACCCGGGCCGCTGTTGCCGGCCGAGATGACCAGCTGCACGCCGTAGATGTCGATGAGCCGCTTGTACAGCTCGGCGCGCGCGTTGTTGCCGTCGTTCAGCGGCGGCAGGCCGCCGATCGACATGTTGACGATGTCGACGCCGCGGTTGACGACGAGGTCGATCATGCCCTCGGTCAGCGCGATGTTGGTGCAGCCGCCGGACCAGGTGCAGGCACGCGAGGAGACGATCTTGGCGCCGGGGGCGGCGCCGTTCATCTCGCCGCCGAACAGGCCGTTGGCCGCGGTGATGCCCGCGACGTGCGTGCCGTGCGCGCCCTCGATGACACCGATGTTGACGTAGTCGGACTTGGCGCCCGCCGCGTTGTAGACCACGTTCTTACGGGTCTCGACGACGAACGGGATGCGCTCGGCGACCTGGGTCCGCGGGTCGTCCTCACCGAAGTAGGAGACCTGGAACTTGTCCTTGTACGGCTTGAGGACCTTGTCGTCGGAGAAGTCCGCGTTGTTGTTCAGGTCGACCCGCGTGGTGCCGGTGACCGGGTCGTACAGCACGCCCCAGACATCGGTGGTGTCACCGTCGCGGTTGAGGTCGCCCGCCATCTCGCCACCGGTGGTGGCCGCCTCGGCGAACGTGGCGAACTTGTAGCTGCCCGCCGGGGCCGCGTACGTCTTCCCGCCGGACGTGAACGCCGGGCCGCTGACGGACTCGGTCATCCGCAGCCAGGTGCCGTCGCCGTCGCTCACCGGGTCGGTGGCGGTCACCCAGTCGACGACCTTGCGCTCGCCGGTGGTGGTCTTCTTCAGGGCCGGGTGACCGAGGTCGACGCCGGAGTCCAGGATGCCGATGGTGATCCCACGGCCATCGGCCTGCGGGTGCTTCTCGACGAACTCGACCGCGCCCGTCTCGAAGGACGGGTTGTACGGGTTCACCGCCGGGGTCTTCTTGTTCGGCGCCGCGTAACTGCCCGTGGCCTTCAGCTGCTTCGCTCCGGCCGCCCGGTCGCCCTTGGGCGTCGGGTCGTCCAGCTTGATCTCCTGCTTGAGATCGATGCCGAGGACGGAGGAGAGCTTCGAGGCCGCCGTGATGGTGGACTCGGCGCTCTTCGTCGGGACCGTCGCCCGGACGTAGCCGAGCTTGTCGTAGGTCGTGCCGAGCACGGAGCCCTCGACGGCGTCCAACTGCTTGCTGACCTGCTCGGTCGCACCGGGGGTGGTGGCGACCATCATGGTGATGTTCTTCTCGCCCTTGGCCTCGGCCTTCGCCAGGAGATCGGCGTCGGCCTTGCCGAGCTTGTCGCCCCGGTCGCTGGTGGCGGCCGGTTTGACGGGTGCCGGAGCCGGGTCGTCGACGGCGAAGGCCGGTGCGGCGCCGGAGGCGGCGAGTGCCGCCGCCAGGCCGGCAGCGGCCGCGATACGAGCCGCGCGTCTCGCCCCGGGTATGGAGCTGGGGGATTCCTTGGTCATCAGCATCCCTGTAATTGAAAGAGAGAGTCCGGAATTCGGTACCGGATGACCGCTCAGCCTGTCGTAAATGACAGGGGTTTGTGGAGAGTTGACGGAGACGAGTCAGGGACATGGCATAGATCCGCCATGGGGCGCGATATGCCACGAGGGAGGAAAGAGGCCAAACGGTACGCGGGTGACGCCCGGTGAGGCGCGGTGGTCCGGACCAGGGTGCATCGCGGGCCCGCGTCCGCGATGTCCGTGCGCCCGTCGTCCGCCCGCTCAGCGCGGCAGCACCATCACATACGCGGCCGGCTCCCGGTCGGCCGCCGCCATCAGCGCCGTCCGTACGACCGTCGCCTGCTGGTCCACCGCCTCGCGCAGCTTCCTCGGCGTGAGGTGGACGACCGTCACCCCGAGCCGCTCCAGCTGCTCCCGCCTCGCGGCGTACGCGGACCACTGCGGGTCCTCCTCGGCCCGGCCCCTCCGGCCCGGCACGCCGTACCGGGGCGCCCGGGTGTCCAGCTCCACCGCCACCGCCTGGTCGGGCCAGTAGGCGTCGACCCCGCCGAGCCCGGGCCCGCCCGGCAGTCGCAGCTCCACGTTCCACACCGGCTCCGGCAGCCCGTGCTCGCGCACCATCGCGTACAGCCGCGCCTCCGCCACCGCCCGCCCCTCGGCCAGCAGCGCATCGACCGCGCCCACCACGGCGGGCCGCCCCAGCAGCTTCGCCTCGCTCAACTCCCGTACCACAGCGGCTGGTTCGCAGTGCCCGCCGCGCACCGCCTCGGTCAGCAGCCGCCGGACGTCCGCCGCGTCGTCGGTGCCCGCCACCGTGTCCGCCAGGGCCCGCTCCACCGGGGCGACGGGTACCTCGCCCACCCGCACCGCGCTCGGCATCGAGGCGGTCCGCAGCACCTCCACGAACCGGGTGGACCGCAGCCGCCGGGTGCGCGGGACCAGTACGTCGATCCGGTGCAGCGCCCCCAGATCCCCGGCGGTGGCGAAGCCGTACAGCGCGAGCGCCGCGATTCCGGTGACCATCGCCTCGCCGTACCCCGCGTCCGAAGGCTCCGCCGGCGCGCGCCGCGCGGAGACCGGCGGACGACCCGCGTACAACAGCGCTCCGTGCAGCCGCTCCTGCCCGGTGGGCGGACCCGGGTGGAGCAGATAGACCCCCGGCAGCAGATGCTGCCAGGGGCCGCCGGGCAGGCACTGCGCGGACGTCTGTGCGGCGGACACGCCCCGCGCCCTCAACTGCGCGGCGGACAGGACACGCTGCGTGACGTCCCCGGGGTGGAGGGGGAGCCGGGAGAGAGGGGAGAGGCGAGGGGAGAGCGGGGTGTTCTTCTGGGTCATGTCCCGGGGTTTCCCGCCCGGGGAGGGCGCCCTAACCCCTGTTACACGCCCGTCGACATTCCCGGACAACGCCGTCCTAAAGTACGGACGTTCGACAACCGAAAAGGGCCGTCGCGCCGGGAATCGGGGGCGGGGCGTCTCGGGCAGGTGTACGAGCGCCGCTTTCGCGCCGCACGCACGCCCCACCCGAGCGCCCCCGCATTCCCTCCGGGCTACGCCACCGCGGCCCGGTCGCACTCCTGGCCGCGCAGCGCCCGCGCCAGATCGTCGCGGGCCTCCAGCACCAGCCGCCGCAGCGCCGGAGCCGCGTCCTCGTGCTCGTTCAGCCAGGCGTCGGTCGCCGCGAGGGTCTCGGGGCTGTCCTGGAGCCCGGGGAACATCCCGCGCACCACGTGCATGCCGATCTGGATGGACCGCTCCGCCCAGATCCGCTCGATCACCTCGAAGTAGCGGTGCGCGTACGGGGCGAGCAGCTCCCGCTGGGAGGGCTGCCCGAAGCCGGTGATCGTCGCCTCGACCAGCGCGTTGGACAGCTTGTCCGACTCCACGACCGCCGCCCACGCCTGCGCCTTGACCGCTTCGGACGGCCGCGAGGCGAGGCACCGTACGTGGTGGCGCTTGCCGGACGCCGTGTCGTCGCGGGCCAGTTCGGCGTCGATCGCCGCCTCGTTGGCCACCCCGTGCGAGGCCAGCGGGGAGAGGAAGGACCAGCGCAGCTCCTGGTCGACGTCGAGGCCGTCGACCCGGGCCGTGCCGTCCAGCAGTCCGCCGAGCAGCTGGAAGTCCTCTTCGGACGAGGCGACCGCCGCGAAGAAGCGGGCCCAGGTCAGCTGGTGCTGGCTGCCCGGCTCGGCGGTCCGCAGCTCGCGCAGCGCGCCCTCGGCCAGCGCCCGGCCGCCCTCCTCGCGCCAGTCGGGGGCCGCGTAGTTGACCAGCGCCGACTGCGTCCAGGCGTGCAGCATCTGGAGCACGCCGATGTCGCTCTCGCGCCCGGCGAACGCCAGCACCAGCGCGACGAAGTCGCGGGCCGGCATCAGCGCGTCCCGGGTCAGGTTCCACAGCGCCGACCAGCACAGGGCGCGGGCCAGCGGGTCCGTGATCTCGCCCAGGTGGTCGCGGAGCGTGGCCAGCGACCGCTCGTCGAAGCGGACCTTGCAGTACGTGAGGTCGTCGTCGTTGACCAGGATCAGATCGGGCCGCTCGGCACCGGCCAGCGCCTCCACCACGGTCCGCTCGCCCGCCACGTCCACCTCGGCGCGCGCGTAACGCGTCAGCTCGCCCTCCGGCGTACGCCGGTACAGGCCGACCGCGACACGGTGCGGGCGCAGCTCCGGGTGCGAGGCGGCGGCCTCCTGGACGACGGCCAGCTCGGTCAGCGTGCCCGCCGCGTCGTACGCGGGCACCGGGGTGAGCACGTTGACGCCCGCCGTCTGGAGCCAGGAGCGCGACCAGGCGGTCATGTCCCGCCCGGAGGTCTCGGCCAGCACGGACAGCAGGTCCCCGAGCCGGGTGTTCCCGTAGGCATGCTGCTTGAAGTAGCGCCGGGCGCCTTCGAGGAACGCGTCGCGCCCCACGTACGCCACGAGCTGCTTCAGGACGGAGGCGCCCTTGGCGTACGTGATCCCGTCGAAGTTCAGCTTGGCGTCCTCCAGGTCACGGATGTCGGCCGTGATGGGGTGCGTGGAGGGCAGCTGGTCGGCGCGGTAGGCCCAGGCCTTGCGGTTGTTGGCGAAGGTGATCCAGCCGTTGGTGAAGCGGGTCGCCTCGACCATCGAGAAGGAGCCCATGAAGTCCGCGAAGGACTCCTTCAGCCACAGGTCGTCCCACCACTCCATGGTGACCAGGTCGCCGAACCACATGTGCGCCATCTCGTGCAGGATGACGTTGGCACGCCGCTCGTAGGCCGCCGAGGTGACCTTGCCGCGGTAGATGTACTCCTCGCGGAAGGTGACCATGCCCGGGTTCTCCATGGCCCCGAGGTTGTACTCGGGCACGAACGCCTGGTCGTA
Source organism: Streptomyces sp. SID14515 (assembly GCF_010548505.1). Lineage (NCBI taxonomy): Bacteria > Bacillati > Actinomycetota > Actinomycetes > Kitasatosporales > Streptomycetaceae > Streptomyces > Streptomyces sp. SID14515. The sequence continues at coordinate 35,171 of NZ_JAAGMH010000044.1, forward strand.
CTTCCCGAAGGGGTACGGGTAGTCGAAGTTGTCGTGGAAGAAGTCCAGGCCCTGCTTGGTGATCAGGAAGACGTCGTCCGCGTCGAAGTGCTTGGCGAGCCCCTTGCGGCACATCGCGCCGAGCGGGATCTCCAGCGTGGAGCCGTCGTCGAACGTACGGGTGTAGTGATCGCTCACATAGTGGTACGGACCGGCGACGACGGCGGTGATGTACGTGGAGATCGGCTTGGTCTCGGCGAAGGTCCACACCCCGCCCTCGTGCGACTCCTCGGCTCCGTTGGACCAGACCCGCCAGTCCGCCGGTGCGGTCACCCGGAAACGGTAGGGCGCCTTGAGGTCGGGCTGTTCGAAATTGGCGAAGACGCGGCGGGCGTCGGCCGGCTCGTACTGCGTGTAGAGGTAGACCTCGCCGTCCTCCGGGTCGACGAAGCGGTGCATGCCCTCGCCGGTCCGGCTGTACGCGCAGCGGGCGTCGACCACGAGCACGTTCTCGCCCTCGACGAGCCCGTCCAGCGCCACCCGCGTCCCGTCGAACACGACGGCCGGGTCGAGGGCCGTCCCGTTCAGGGTCACCGCGTCCACACCCGGCGCCACCAGGTCGGCGAAGGTCGATGCGCCGGCCCGGGCGGAGCGGAACCGGATCGTGGTGAGCGACCGGAACGTCCGCGGACCGCCGTCCCCGTCGCCCCCGTCGGCCCCCTCGGGCTCGCCGACGGCGGACCGCAGGTCGAGGTCGACCTCGTATCCGTCGACGGTCAGCAGCTCGGCCCTCTTCTGGGCCTCGTCGCGGGACAGGTTTTCACCGGGCACGGGCACTCCTTCGTGACGCGCGTCATGTGTCGTGTTCGAACCCATTGATCCTTGCATGCGTCTCGCGGCGACGGCAGACAGGGAATGGGAGGCCTTCCGGAGACGTTCTCGCCCGCAGGTGGAACACGCCCTTCTGTGGAACAGCCCTCTGAGGAGAGACATGTCCGAGAACACCCCGGCCAACGGCAAGACCCCGGTCGACTTCTGGTTCGACCCGCTCTGCCCGTGGGCGTGGATGACCTCCCGCTGGATCCTGGAGGTCGAGAAGGTCCGTGACATCGAGGTCCGCTGGCACGTGATGAGCCTGGCCGTCCTGAACGAGGACAAGCTCGACGAACTGCCGGAGGAGTACCGCGACCTCCTGGAGAACAAGGCCTGGGGCCCGGTCCGGGTCGTCGTCGCCGCCCGGCAGCTGCACGGCGACGAGGTCGTCGGCCCCCTCTACACCGCGCTCGGCACCCGCTTCCACAACAACGGCGAGGGCCCCACCCGCGAGGCCGTGGCCGCCGCGCTGAAGGACGTGGGCCTGCCCGCCGACCTCGCGGAGTACGCCGACAAGGACACCTACGACACCGAGCTGCGCGCCTCCCACAAGGAGGGCATCGACAAGGTCGGCCAGGAGGTCGGCACCCCGGTCATCGCGGTCCCCGGCGCGGACGGCGAGCAGGTCGCCTTCTTCGGCCCGGTCGTCACCCCCGCACCCAAGGGCGAGGAGGCGGCGAAGCTGTGGGACGGCACGCTGCTGGTCGCCTCGATCCCGGGCTTCTACGAGATCAAGCGGACGCGCACGCAGGGCCCGATCTTCGACTGACGCGGGCAACCTCACGGGCTGGAGGCCGCGCTGGTCCGAGGGCGCCCGGGGCCCCGGCGGGCCGGGTTCCCGGCCGTTGTCAGTGGTGGCTCGTACGGTGGGGAGCATGCGAATCTCACCGGAGATGATCACGATCGACTGCGCCGACCCGCAGGCCCTGGCCGCCTGGTGGGCCGAGGCGCTGGGCGTCGAAGAGGTCCAGGACTACGACGCGTTCGTCGTCCTCGCGGCGACCCCGCTGGTCCTCGGCTTCCAGCGGGTGCCCGAGCCCAAGCCCGGCAAGAACCGGGTGCATGTCGACTTCGCCTCGCCCGACCGCCCGGCGGACGTGGAGCGGCTGGCGAAGCTGGGCGCGACCGTGGTCGGCGAGCAGTCGATGCAGGGGATGTCCTGGACCGTCCTCCAGGACCCGGAGGGCAACGAGTTCTGCCTCGCCGACGCGGGCAGCCACTGACGGGGACAGCAGTCGGCCCCGGGGTCGGCCGACCCCGGGGCCCATGGATCCCGGGGTCCACCGCTCCCCGGAATCGCGCTACTTGATGCCGAGCACCTGCTCCAGCGGGTCGATGAGGAAGTAGACGAGGAAGAGCGCCGCGGTGCCCCACAGCAGCCAGTGGACCTCGCGGGCCTTGCCCAGGCACGCCTTGATGACCACGTAGGCGACGAAGCCGGCGCCGATGCCGTTGGTGATGGAGTAGGTGAACGGCATGACGACGATGGTGAGGAAGGCCGGGATGGCGACCTCGTAGCGGTCCCAGTCGATGTGCTTGACCTGGGTCATCATCAGGAACCCGACCACGACGAGGGCCGGCGCCGCCGCCTGCATCGGCACGATCGTCAGGACGGGCGTGAGGAAGAGGGCGAGGGCGAACAGCCCGCCGGTGATCATGTTCGCGAAGCCGGTGCGGGCTCCTTCACCGACGCCCGCGGCGGACTCGATGTAGGTGGTGGCCGACGACGAGGACATGGCGCCACCGGCGACGGCGGCCGCGCCGTCGATGAGCAGGACGCGGCCGAGACCGGGCACCTGGCCCCGCTCGTCGAGGAGACCGGCCTCCGCCGTGACGCCCACGACGGTGCCCATCGTGTCGAAGAAGTCGGACAAGATGAGGGTGAAGATGAGCAGGACGACGGTCAGAACGCTGACCTGACCGAACGAGCCGAACAGATCGAAGTGCCACAGCAGCCCGAAGTCGGGTGCGGCGACGGGGTTGCTGGGAACCGACGGCGAGGTCAGGCCCCAGGACTTGATGTCGGCGATCTCGTTGATGACGATGGCGACGGCGGTCATCAGGACGATGCTGATGAGGATCGCGCCCTTCACCTTCCGGGTCATCAGGACGATCGTCAGGAGCACACCGAGGCAGAAGACGAGCATCGGCCAGCCGCTGAGCGTGCCGGTGCCGAGCTGGACGGGCACGGTGGAGTTCGCGGCATCGGGGATACGGGTGACGAAGCCGGCGTCCACGAAGCCGATGAAGGCGATGAACAGGCCGATGCCGACACTGATCGCCTGCTTGAGGGGTTGCGGGATGGCGTGCATGATCGCCTCGCGCAGCCCGGTCATCACCAGGACGCAGATCAACAGACCTTCGAGCACGATGAGCCCCATCGCGTCTTCCCAGCTCATCAACGGAGCGATCTGGAAAGCGACGACGGCGTTGATGCCCAGACCCGCGGCCAGGGCCAGCGGCAGGTTGCCGCCCACACCCATGATGAGCGTCATCACCGCGGCGACCAGGGCGGTGGCGGTGACCAACTGCACGCTGTCCAGCTGCTCGCCGAACTTGTCCTCGGCCCCGCCGAGGATGATCGGGTTGAGCACGAGGATGTATGCCATCGTGAAGAACGTGGCGAATCCGCCGCGTATCTCCCGGATGTAGGTCGAACCGCGTTCGCTTATGCGGAAGAACCGGTCGACGGCGCCCCCTGATCCGGCGGGCTTGGCGTCGGGCGGCGGGCTGGTCGTGCTGGAGTGCATGGCTGAATCTCCTGGACCTGCGAATGATGAAGGGAAGAGATGGCGCCGGTGCTGCCCGACGTGAGCGGCGGGCACTGTGCGAACGCACATGCGGCACCTTGCGAGCGGATCATACGCGGCGGCGTCAGGAGCGCAACTACCCGCGTAGAGCGCGCAGTTGATACCTTTTCGGCCCTGTGGCTTCCTACGGAATCGGTGGCGACCTTTTCCGTCAAACCGGCAGGCAGCCGACAGTGGGCATGGAAGTGTCGGTGACAGCTCCCCTACGCTCCGTATGTGCACCCACCACTCCCCTTCAATGCGCGGGCAGCCCGCGCCTTGCGCGAGAAGCTCGGGATGGCGCCCGGCCATGTCGCCTACGGCATGCGCGCGTCCTTCGGCACCACGCATGTCAGCCCCGAGCACGTGGTCGCGTGGGAACGCGGGACCCATGTGCCGGACGCGACCGAACTCACGGCCCTCGCAGCCGCGTTGTGGTGTCAGCCCAGCGAACTCATGGGGCGGCCGCGCACCCTGCTCGAACACCGCATCGCGCGCGGTGTCTCGGCCGAGGAGGTCGCCCGCGCCACCGGCCTCTCCCACGACGCGTACCTGGCCATGGAGGAAGCCGGTCTGTGGGACGGCGACAAACGGCAGTCCGTCAGGCTGGGCGAAGTCCTCGCCCTGCCCCCGCGCGACTTCATCGCCATCACCAGGCTGGAGGAGGAGCTGGCCCGCCTCCTCACCGAGGCGGTCTCCACCCGCTGGCAGGCGCACATCCGTGCCATCGCCAAGCTCGTCTCCATGGACCGCCGCGACCTGAAGGCCCCGTTGGCCGCCATGCAACAGGACTACCAGGCCCTCATGACGGCCACCCTGAGCCGGGCTGGCGGCACCACCGCGTCGGGCGAGGACGGCCGCCGCTACGTCGAGCAGATCGTGGACCACTTCTGGTCCCGGCTGCCGGGCTCTACGGAGCGGCCGTCGTCCCCGCATCACTCCTGATGCGGGCGTGAGGCCCGACGTACCGACTCAGTCCATGTCCTCCCGCATGCTCTCGTACCCGTCGTGGAACAGCGCGGAGAAGTCGGGATACTCCTCCGGGACGCCGTACTTCGGCGGGAACGCGTACGCGGCCCACTCCCCGTCCGGTCCGACGTCGGTCGGATCGAGCAGCCAGAAGTCCTCTCCGTGGGCGATCTCGATGGACCGGCGGAAGAGCTCCACGATGTCCTCGTTGCCGGGTATCGAGTCGTAGACGTCGACCACGCGTCCGCCGTCCTCGCTGTCCCGCATCCACACGACGCGGTCGCAGGAGTACACCTCGTCCACCCAGCCGTCCAGGCGTGTCCACCCGTTGCTGGCCAGGAAGAATCCCCGCAGGCTCGGCGGGAACCGCACACCGAGACGCTCCTCGGCCGCCACCAGAGCTTCCTCCCGGGCCGGAGCCTCACCCAGCCACAGCCCGACCCGCCCCCCTCGCTCCAGGACTTCGATCTGATCGTCGTCCAGATCGGCCAGCTCTTCACCGTCACCGCGAACGACCGCGTACAGCTCGCCGTATCGCTCCAGAAAGACCCGCCACTCCTCCGGCGTGGTCAGAACCGCGGCAACTTCAGTCTCTTCAGGCTCAGTTGACTCATCCACGCCGATCATGGTGCCAGGCGGGTATGACAACGCCCACGGCCGTTGACCGTACGGCGTGCGAGGGCCCCGGTCCGTGGTTCAGGAGGCCGGTGGCTCGTGGGCGGCGAGTTCTCCCGCCAGTTCCATGCAGCGCAGGCGGGCCGGGGAGAAGTCGTAGGGCATCCTGCCGATGGCTTCGTATGCGCTCATGGACGCGTGCCGCCCGCCGGAGCCCTGGCCGGCCTCGGGTTCGTCCTCATCGGCGGCAGCGACGCGGTCGGACTCCTCCCGCAGATCCGGGTGGGTGGCCAGGGCGATGAAGCGGGAGGCCTGGACGGCCGCGCCGAGAGGGCCGAAGATCCGCTCGGTGACCAGCAGGCTGTCCAGGTCCGCCTGACGCAGGGAGCCCTCGGGCAGGCTCCTGAGGCGGTCGGTGACGAAGTGGGAGAGCAGTCCCATCCTGCTGCCCTCGGTACGCATGCGCCGCACGGCAGTCCGTTGCCGCCGCAGCTCTGCTTCCTGGGCGAGCAGCGTCTCCTCCAGCCGTTCCAGGATGCCCGCGATGCCGTCGTCGCTGTCGGCATCGGCGGAAGCCGTGCCGGCGAAGGCGTCACGGATGTCGTCCAGGGCGATCCCGGCGTCGGCCGTCCTGCGGATCCACAGGAGCCGGATCATGTCCTCGTACCCGTAGCGCCGGCGGCCGTCGCTGCCTCGCTCGGGCTCGGGGAGCAGGCCGATCTCGTGGTAGTGACGGATCGCCCGCGGTGTGATGTCGACGAAGGCCGCCGCGTCACCGATCTTGACCCGGCACGCCGCCCCGGGCGTCCCCGTCAGCCGCCGATCGGCTTCCGGTAGCGGACGTACTCGTTCCGACGCCGGAACCCCACGCTCTCGTAGAGGTCGTAGGAGCGGTGCGGATTCGCGGTCCCGGTGTACAACCGGGCTGTCTCCGCGCCGTGTTCGCGGAGACAGCGCAACCCGTCCAGCAGCAGAGCCCGCCCGAGGCCCAGCCGTCTCGACTCCGCCCGGACACTCAACTCCTCCACCTCGCCCACCGTGGGGTCCTGCCGGCGGATCGAGCACAGGGCCACGCCGCCCAGGTGCTCCCCGACCCAAGCGGCCCGCCAGCAGGTCGGGTCGGCCGTGGCGAGGAACCCCTCGAACGTCCACGTCTCGGTGAAGGCGGAATCCGCGTACGAATCGACGACCGTCTTCCAGGCCGCGTGATAGCTGCTCGGATCGACGGCGCCCACGCGTATGCCGGGCGGCAACGGCCCGCTTTCGGGGAGCGTCCGGAGATCGGTCAGCTCCAGCTCCACCAGGCTGAAGACGCGCCGGTAGCCGGATGCGAGGAGCAGCGCCGTCGCGTCCTGTTCGCAGGCCGTGGCGTTCGCGCCGAGCACGGCCGTCCGCGCCGTTCCGTGCTGCCGTACGAGACGGCGGATGCGGTCCTCTGCCCAGGTGAGCATGGTCGAACCAACGCCCTGGCCGCGGTGCTCGGGCAGCAGGTAGCCCCGGTGCAGGTACAGCCACGTCCCGTCCCGCTCCTCCCACCACCTGATCGTCGCGTAGCCGACGACGCCACCGTCGTACTCCACCAGGACCTGGTTCTCGGACGGGTCGTCCAACTCGGCGGATGCTTCGGCGATCTCGGCTGCCGTAGGGACTCCCTCCACGACCGAGCGAGCGTCGATCTCGTCCCGCCCCGCAGAGCCCAGGCGCACAGCGGCCATCGCGCCGTGGTCCTCGCCGCCGCGACAGGGCCGGAAGACGTAGCCGGGCAGTCGTTCCAGCGACGCAAGGCCGCTGCCGCTGTCACTGTTCTCGCCCACGCCAAGCCCCTTCCGTCACGCCGGACATGCAGTGCCGTCGGTCAGCGAGGTTACGTCGTGCTGATCAGGCGGAAGAACCCGTTTTTCCGGGGTACGACCGGCTTCACGTGAGGGGCCGGTCAGGGCCGGCGGCATGTCTGCCGAGCCCGCCCTCGTCCTCACGCTGCGTCCCGCGACCCGCGCCGACCTGCCCGCGGTGCTCGCTCTGCTCGCCGATGAAGAGCGGGTGGTGGACCCAGCGGACATCACGGTCACTCAGGCGTACGAGCACGCCTTCGCGGCGATCGACGCGGACCCGCGCAACGAGATGCTGGTCCTGGTCCTGGTCGAGGACGCCGACGAGCGCGGGGCTGCGGACTGGTCCAGTTGACGAGCGACGAACAGCGCGAGCAAGCGCACCGCTTCTATGCCGGGCTCGGCTTCGCCCGCAGCCACGACGGGTTCAAGCTCAGGTTCTAGGGCCCGCCCGCCGTGCTTCCCCCGGGCGGCGGAGGCGGACCATCACGCGGCAGGACGTGCCGGGCCGGGCCGTACGCGAGATTCGGGTCATGACGACGACGGACCCCGCCCCGCCCGAACCCAGCCCGGAACCCCGCCGCCCGCCACCGGTGCCGCCACCGGCCCGGCAGCCGATCCCGCCGCCACCGGCCTCGGCCCCGGCCTCGGCCCCGGCTTCGGCCCCGGCCTCGGCGACGGCCCGCCCGCCGCTGCCGCCCGCCCCGCGCTGGGCGGTCCGCGCCGCCCAGGTCGCGGCCTGGTCGACCGTCCCCTCCGGGCTGTGGCGTGTCGCGCTCGTGCTCGGGGTGCCGGTCGGAGTGATGGAGCGCGAGGAGTTCCTCGCCGCGTTCCCCCGCAACTCCGTGCTCATCGGCCTGGCTTACGTGCTGCTGATCGGCGCGGTCGCCGAGGCCGCCTCGTACCTCACGCTCGGACTGGTGCGGCCCTGGGGAGAAGTGGCGCCGCGCCGGCTTCCGCTGATCGGAGGGCGTCCGGTCAACGGCGGGCTCGCGGTCCTCGCCGCCTCGCTGGGAGCCCTCACGGTCACCGTCCTGTGGTGGGTGTTCTTCTTCGGCGGGCTGCTGACCGCCCCCAGCCCGAACCCCGGCGTCTCGGCCGGTGGAGTCCTCTTCGTCGCCGCCTACGCCCCCCTCCTGCTGTGGGGCCCGCTCCTATCGGCGGTGACCTGGTCGTACCACCGACGGCACCGGGCTCGCACGCGGTCGTGACCGATCGCCGCTTCAGTCGTCGGCCGCGACGAGCAGGGTCATCCGCCCTGCCGAGCGGTCGATGAGCACGAACTCGTGGAAGTCGCTGTGCACACCACCCCAGTCGTGGACCGCCTCACCGTCGAGCTCGCTCAGGCAGTAGATGCGCTCGGCGGCGGCCAGCCGGTCGAACACCTCCCGTCGCAGATCCGTCGCCAGATCGGCGGGCACGTCCTCGAACTGGTTCGCCCACTCCCGCAGGATGAGGTCGCTCTCCTCAGGGCCGACGGCTCCGTACGCGTCAGGGGTCACCGCTTCCACCCAGTACGGGCCGTGCCGGAGCCCGTCCGGCAGCACTCCGCCGCCGGCATAGTCGTCCCGGAACTGCTCATGCCCGATGAGTGCGGCAAGCAGCTCCGTATCGGCGGCCTGCTCCGCCGCGAACCGCAGACGCTTGACGTCGACCCACCTGAAGGCGGCCGACCTCGCATCCTGGAACGTGTAGTTCCGGAAGTTGATGAAGGTGTCGCCCTCGTGGGTGAGCTCGTTCTGCACGCCTGTCAGCCTAGGCAGAGGTCTGCCTATTCCGCCTCCGGCGCCGCCGCCTCCAGCTCCGCCACCGTGCCCGACATCACCGTACGGATGTGGCGCGTCAGGTGCTCCGCAGGCCAGTCCCACCACGCCACCGCCAGCAGGCGCGCGATGTCCGCCTCCTCGTACCGGGTACGGATCAGACGGGCCGGGTTGCCGCCGACGATGCCGTAGTCCGGGACGTCCGAGACGACCACGGACCGCGAACTGACGATCGCGCCGTGCCCGATGCGGACGCCCGGCATGATCACCGCCTCGTAGCCGATCCAGACGTCGTTGCCGATCACGGTGTCGCCCCGGTTGGGGAGGCCCGTCAGCAGGTCGAAGTGGTCGGTCCAGGAGCCGCCGAGAGTCGGGAACGGGAAGGTGGACGGGCCGTCCATACGGTGGTTGGAGCCGTTCATGATGAACCGCACCCCCGTGCCCAGCGCGCAGAACTTGCCGATCACCAGGCGCTCCGGGCCGTAGTGGTACAGCACATTCCGGGTCTCGAACTCCGTGGCGTGCTCGGGGTCGTCGTAGTACGAATAGTCGCCGACCTCCACCAGCGGCGAGGTGACCAGCGGCTTCAGCTGCACCACGCGCGGCTGGCCGGGCATCGGGTGCAGGACGGTCGGGTCCGCAGGGACGGGGGCGGGGGCGGCATTCATGACGCCATCGTGGCATCCGCGCCCGCCGATCCACCGGCATTTTCCGGCCCGACCGCGCCCCCATAACCGCCCTAAGCAGCCGCAGGTCCCGATCCAGACGCCGCCCCCGCACCCGCCCCGCACCCCAGCCGGAACGGCTCCCCCTGCGACCAGTCCGCTGCCACGCCCCGCATCACCAGCGCGCTGTCCAGCACCGCGCTGCCCGGCGGGAAACGGTCCAGGTCCTCGAAGAACGAGGAGCGTACGGTACGGGGCCGGCCCGCCGTCACCTTCCAGGCGTCCGTGGACAGTTCGAGGACGTCCAGGTGGCTGCCGCCGACGTTGGGGGAGAGGCCCTTGCTGCCGAGGCGGAAGAACTCCGACGCCTCCGCCAGATCCGCGAACAGCCCGCTGCCGCGCAGTTCCTCGGCCGGCTCCACGGTCGCGTCGACCTCCACCTCGCCGTCCCGGGTCGCGAAGGCCACCCGTACGGCGTCGGCGTCCTCCCGCACCGTGAAGTCCGCACGGCCGTGCTCGCCCGGGTAGATCCGGCCGCCCGCGAAGGCGTTGAGGCGGGAGGCGGTGTCGCGGCGCGGGATGTAGACGCCGCGCTCGACGCCGTCCGGCCCGTCCCACTCGACGGAGATCCGGTGCGCCGCGTTCTCGCTGGTCAGCCCGGTCGCGGCCGGGGCCCAGCCGGGCCGGACGCCACCGATCCGGAGCAGGCAGATGCCCGCCACCGCCTGGCCGCGCACCAGTTGGGGCCGCAGCGGCGCGGGCAGCAGGGCCGCCGCGATGTACGGGTCGACCCGGTAGTTCACCAGGAGGCGGCGTTCGATGACGCTGGAGAGTCGGGACCTGATCATGAGGCGTCGCCTTCCGGCGCGGAGCGCCACTTGGTGTTGCGGAGCACGATCTGCTCGGGGCACACGGCGCTGAGGAAGCGACCCACGCACATGGCGAGCCGCTCCTCGGCGAGCGAGTAGAGGATGCGGTTGGCGTCCCGGCGCTCGGTGACGAGCCCGGCGCCCTTGAGGACGCCCAGATGGCGCGAGATGGACGGGGCGCTGATCGAGAACCGGCTCGCGATCTCCCCGGCGGCCAGCTCACCGCCCCGCAGATCCTCCAGGATCTGACGGCGGGTGGGGTCGGCGAGCGCGCGGAAGGCGCTCGCCTCTTCGTCGGCCGGAAGGGCGGGTGATTCCATGTGTGCATGTTTAGCACATGAGCTAAACAGCTAAACAGCCGCCATGGAAGAGCCCCCGCGAGTCACGTCCTCGCGGGGGCTCTTCTTTCATCCGCCTGCCGTGGTGAAGGTTGAGAAGACGATCACGAGGCAGGACGTCTGTGGTGCGTCGGCGTCACGTCAGGGGGTGAGCAGCAGCACGTCCGCGCGCTCCTTGGCGGCGGCGTAACGCTTCGCCACGTCCTGCCAGTTGACGACCTGCCACATCGCCTCGATGAAGTCCACCTTCTGGTTCTTGTACTGCAGGTAGAAGGCGTGCTCCCAGGCGTCGAAGACCAGGATCGGGACCGAGCCCTGCCCGACGTTGCCCTGGTGGTCGTAGACCTGCTCGACGATCAGCTTGCCGCTCACGGGCTCGTACGCGAGCACGCCCCAGCCGGAACCCTGGGTGGTGGCCGCGGCCTTCGTCAGCTGGGACTTGAAGCCCGCGTAGGAGCCGAAGGACTCGGTGATCGCGTCGGCGAGGTCGCCCACACCGTCCGCCGCGAGGGGCTCGCCGCCGCCGTCGCCGGTCATGTTGTGCCAGTAGATCGAGTGCAGGATGTGGCCGGAGAGGTGGAACGCGAGGTTCTTCTGAAGGCCGTTGATCGCGCCCCAGGCCTCCTTGTCGCGGGCCTCTTCCAGCTGCTCCAGGGTGTCGTTCGCACCCTTGACGTATGCGGCGTGGTGCTTGTCGTGGTGCAGCTCGATGATCTGCGGATTGATGACCGGTTCGAGCGCCGCGTAGTCGTACGGGAGTTCCGGGAGCGTGTACGTGGCCATGATGCGAGCCCTCCGACTGCTGGGAATGCCGTCCAGTTGTTATTGCAACCTATGTGCAGAAGCAGGCTAACAGCAGGAGCGTTCCGAAGTGATCAGCCCTTCGGCCTAGGACCAGCGGCGCGATCGGTCGGGGCGCGGCGGAGGCCGGGGCGGGTCGGTGGGGGGCTTGTGCGACGGGCCCGTTCGGTGAGGATTGACGGTGAACGTGCCCGTTCGGTGAGGGTTGAGGATGAACGGGCCCGTCGGCGGGTCGGGTGGAATCAGTGGGTCGGGTCGCTGCCCTTCCGCTCCTGCGGGTCGACGCCCGTATGGGCGGACGCGTCCTTCTTTCCGCTGGGGCGCCGGGACTTTCCTCGGCGGCCGGTTCCGTGCAGGTCGGAGTCTCCGCCGCGGTCCTCTCCGCGGCGCGTCGAGCTCTCCGTCGTGGTGCCTTCCAGGGAGGCGCGCTTCTCCTCCTCGGTCGGCTTCTTGCGGGGGCGGTCCGGCTCCGGGGCGTATGTGTCCGGGTTGAAGGAGCGGTGCGCGCTGGGATTGGGCCGCTGCGACGTCTCGTCCACGTCGGGGGCCCAGCCGTGCTGTCCCTCGCCCTCGAACCTGCTCGGCCCCTCGCCGTGCCGGGGCGGCTTCTTCGACATGGTGGGCCTCTCGTTCCTGTCGGGTGTCCTATTATCCTCCCTTTTCTTGTTATAAAGGCGTTCCGTCTTCTTGCCTGCCTCTCTCCCACGAGCGCCCATGTCTGGACGCGGCCTCCCGGGGCATCCGCGATACGGCCGAGCAGCCCGCGCAGTGGCGGCCGGGCCGCCCGGGGGCCGCCGAGCCCGCTTCGGCGCCGGGTGCGCGTGCGCCGCGCGCTTCGCCCCCGCCACATCGATCAGGAGGACTTGATGCCATCCCCGAACGCCCCCGACGCCCCCGACGCCCCCGACGCCCCGAACGGCTCGAACGCCTTCCGGAGCTCCGGCGCTCACCCCCGCGACCCGAAACTGGCCCTGCCCCTCGCGGACGCGGCCGGGTGGGGCCCGCTCGATGTCCGCGCCGTCGACACCGTGCGGCTGCTCGCGGCCGACGCCGTGCAGAAGGCGGGCCATGGCCACCCGGGCACCGCGATGAGCCTGGCCCCGCTGGCGTATCTGCTGTTCCAGCAGGTGATGCGGCACGACCCGGCGGACGACCAGTGGCTCGGCCGGGACCGCTTCGTGCTCTCCTGCGGGCACTCCAGCCTCACCCTCTACATCCAGCTGTACCTGAGCGGTTACGGCATGGAGCTGGCGGACCTGGAAGCGCTGCGCACCTGGGGTTCCGCCACCCCCGGACATCCGGAGTACCGCCACACCCGGGGCGTCGAGATCACCACCGGGCCGCTCGGGCAGGGGCTCGCCTCCGCCGTCGGCATGGCCATGGCGGCCCGGCGCGAGCGCGGCCTCCTCGACCCCGACGCGCCCGCCGGCACCAGCCCCTTCGACCACCATGTGTACGTCGTCGCCTCCGACGGCGACCTGATGGAGGGCGTGACGTCCGAGGCCAGTTCGCTGGCGGGACACCAGGAGCTCGGGAACCTGATCGTCTTCTACGACTCCAACCACATCTCCATCGAGGACGACACCGACATCTCCTTCAGCGAGGACGTCGCCGCCCGCTACGCCGCGTACGACTGGCACGTCCAGACGGTCGACTTCACCCGGACCGGCGACTACGTCGAGGACGTCGACGCCCTGCTCGCCGCCGTCGAGGCCGCGAAGAGCGAGCACGGCCGCCCCTCGCTGATCGTCCTGCGCACGATCATCGGCTGGCCCGCGCCCACCAAGCAGAACACCGGCAAGGCCCACGGCTCCGCGCTCGGCGACGACGAGGTCGCCGCCACCAAGAAGCTGCTCGGCTTCGACCCGGACGCCCACTTCACCGTCGAGGACGACGTACTGGAGCACGCCCGCGCGGTCGTCGAGCGCGGGGCCGCGGCCCACCGCGCCTGGGAGCCCCGCTACCAGGTGTGGCGCGCCGCCCACCCTGAGCGCGCCGCACTCCTCGACCGGCTGCTGGAGCAGAAGTTGCCCGACGGCTGGACCGACAGCCTGCCCGTCTTCGACGCCGCCCCCAAGGGCATCGCCACCCGCAAGGCCTCCGGCGATGTGCTCACCGCCCTGGCCCCCGTGCTGCCCGAACTGTGGGGCGGCTCGGCCGACCTCGCGGGGAGCAACAACACCACCATGGAGGGCGAGCCGTCCTTCGTACCTGAGCGCAAGCAGACCGGCGAGTTCCCCGGCGACCCCTACGGCCGCACGCTCCACTTCGGCATCCGCGAGCACGCCATGGGCGCGATCCTCAACGGCATCGCGCTCCAGAGCCTCACCCGGCCCTACGGCGGTACGTTCCTGATCTTCAGCGACTACATGCGCCCGGCCGTCCGCCTCGCCGCCCTGATGAAGCTGCCGGTCACCTATGTCTGGACCCATGACTCCATCGGCCTGGGCGAGGACGGCCCCACCCACCAGCCCGTCGAGCAACTGGCCGCCCTCCGCGCGATTCCCGGCCTCGACGTCGTACGGCCCGCCGACGCGAACGAGACCTCCGTCTGCTGGCGCACCGTCCTGGAGCACCACGACCGGCCCGCCGGCCTCGCCCTGACCCGGCAGCCGCTGCCCGTCCTGGAGCGGGGCGAGGGCGACGGCGCGTACGCCTCCGCCGAGGGGGCCGCCCGGGGCGGCTACGTCCTCGCCGACAGCCGTAACGGCACCCCCGACGTCATCCTCGTCGCGACCGGCTCGGAGGTCCACATCGCCCTGGAGGCGCGGGAGTTGCTGGCCGCCGACGGACACGACGCGCGGGTGGTCTCGCTGCCCTGCCGCGAGTGGTTCGCCGAGCAGCCGTACGCGTACCAGGACGAGGTCCTGCCGCCCGCCGTACGGGCCCGGGTGAGCGTCGAGGCGGCCGTCGCCCAGGGCTGGCGGGACGTGGTGGGCGACGCGGGCCGCATGGTGAGCCTGGAGCACTTCGGAGCGTCCGCCGCCTACGAGCGCCTGTACGAGGAGTTCGGCATCACGCCCCGCGCGGTCGCCGACGCCGCACGGGAGAGCATCCGCGCGGCGGCAGGCCCCGTCCGGCCCGGCGGCGAGCGGCCCGGCGCCGCTCCGGCGGAAGGCGGCACAGGGGACGTCGGCCAGGACGTATCCGGTTGATCAAGGCCGGCAGCCCGGGGCAGGAGCAGGAGCAGAGGCAGAGGCCTGGGCCTGGGCCGGGGTTCGGGCCCCCGCCCCGGCTCCGGCCCGGGGCAGAGGTTCGGGTCGGAGCCCCGGTCACGCCCGCAGGTCGTCCCTCGCCTGCACCGCGATGTCCGGGAAGTCCGTCACCACCGCGTCCACGCCCTGCCCGTAGTGGAACGCGTACTCCGCGAACGCGTCGCCGAAGTCGTTCGGCCCGCTGCCCCGGCGGTACGCGGCCGGGAGGTACTGGTTCTCCGCCCGGAAGGTGTACGCGCCGACCTTCAGGCCCGCCGCGTGGGCGTCCGCCAGCAGGGTGTTCGGCGGGACGACCGAGGACTTGTCCGGGCCGATCCACTCCGCGTACGAGGCGATCTCGCGCAGCCCGGCCGGGGTCATCATGTCCCGGTAGGTGAGCTCGTGTCCGTACGGGCCGCCGCTCGTGCCCAGCGCCTGCCACAGCGGGAGCCCGAGGCGCGCGGCGGCCACCCGGCGCAGGCTCGCGGGCTCGAAGGACTGGACGACGCAGTCCCGGGCGGTCAGCCGGTTGCGGCGGATCACCCGGATCAGCTCCTCCTCCAGCGGCAGCCCGATCGAGCGGAAGTACGTCGGGTGCTTCGTCTCCGGGAACACCGCGATCCGCCGGCCCGACTCCCGCGACAGCCGCCGGGCCAGGTCCACGACCTCCTGGAACGTCATCACCCGGCCCCGCCCGTCGAAGACCGTGTTGCGGTCGCGGACCAGCGGAAGCCGCTCCACCGTGCGCAGCGTCCGCAGCTCGCTCAGCGTGAAGTCCTCGGTGAACCAGCCGGTCACCGCCTTGCCGTCGACCGTCTTCGTGGTGCGGCGGTCCGCGAACTCCGGCCGGCCGGCCACGTCCGTCGTCCCGCCGATCTCGTTCTCGTGCCGCACGACCAGGACATGGTCCTTCGTCGGCACCAGGTCCGGCTCGATCCAGTCGGCCCCGGCCCGTACGGCATAGGTGTACGCGTCGGCGGTGTGCTCGGGCCGCCAGCCCGCCGCCCCGCGATGCCCGATGACCAGAGGCCAGGTGGGCCGCTGCGGGCGACGCTCGGCGGCGGCGGCGGCGGTGGAGGAGGCGGCGACGGCCGGGGCGGTGGCCGCGGCGGTGACGGCGGCGGTGGCCAGGAGGATCGAACGACGCCTGGGGGCAACGGACATGACGGCTCCTCGTGTGGGTGGAGCCACCACGGAAGCGAGGGCGGATGACAGCCCGGCGTACGGTGCCCGGCCCTGCGATGTCCTGTCGGTCACGGGTGCACGCCGGAACCGCACACCGGAACGCCGAACGCCGAAACGCCGGGCTCCGCCCCGATCGTACGAGGAGGAGCCCGGCGTTCGTAGAGGCCGTGCGGGAACCGCTGCCGTACGGCCGAGCGGGCGCTACTTCCGCTGGGCCGGGATCTCGGCCGTACCGGCGTCGCCGCCCCGCCGCCGCTGACGTACGAGGCCGATGCCGATCAGCACCACCGTCAGCGCTCCGGTGGCCAGCAGCTGGTCACGGGTGTCCGGCTGGCGCAGCATCAGCAGGAAGATGCCCACCATGGCCGCCAGGGCGACGATCGTGCCGATGGGGAAGAACCACATCCGCACGACCAGCTTGTCCGGAGCCTCGCGCTCCGTGCGGCCGCGCAGGATCAGCTGCGAGGCGGCGATGAAGATCCATACGACCAGGATCACCGCGCCGATCATGTTCAGCAGCCAGGGGAAGACGTCGTCCGGCCGCCAGTAGCTGAGCAGCACGCACAGGAACCCGAACACCGAGGAGAACAGCACCGCGTTGCGCGGCACCCCGGAGCTGATCTTGCCGAGCACGGCCGGGCCCTGGCCACGGGCGACCAGCGACCGGGCCATGCGGGACGCGCCGTAGATGTTGGCGTTCATCGCGGAGAGCAGCGCGATGAGGATGACCACGTTCATGATCTGCGCGGCGCTGCCGATGCCCAGGTGGTCGAGCATGGCGTAGAACGGGCCGACCTCGGCGACCTTCGGGTCGTCCCAGGGGACCAGCGTGACGATGACCGCCATCGAGCCGATGTAGAAGACCGCGATGCGCCACATCGCCGTACGGACCGCCTTCGCGACGCCCTGCACCGGGTTCTCGGACTCGGCCGCCGCGATGGTGACGGTCTCCAGACCGCCGTACGCGAAGACGGAGGCGAGCAGTCCGATGATGAAGCCGTCCATGCCCTTGGGCAGGAAGCCCCCGTCGCCCGTGAGGTTGGACAGGCCGGGCGCGTCCGTGTCGGGCAGCACGCCGAGGATCGCCAGCAGGCCGAGCACCAGGAACAGCGTGATCGCGATGACCTTGAGCGCGGCGAACCAGAACTCGAACTCACCGAAGTTCTTCACGGCGGCCAGGTTGGTGCCCAGGAAGATCACCATGAACAGCGCGACCCAGGCCCATTCCGGTGTCCCCGGCAGCCAGCCGCTGACGATCTGCGCGGCCCCGATGCCCTCCAGGCCCACGGCCACGCAGAGCAGGAACCAGAAGGACCAGCCCGCGGTGAACCCGGCCCACGGGCCGATCGCCCGCTCGGCGTGCACGGAGAAGGAGCCGGAGGCCGGATTGGCGGCCGACATCTCGCCGAGCATCCGCATCACCATCATGACGAGCAGCCCGGAGATGGCGTACGCGATGATGATCGAGGGCCCTGCCGCGGCGATACCGGCGCCCGAGCCGACGAAGAGACCGGCGCCGATCACCCCGCCGAGGGCGATCATCGAGAGGTGTCGCTGTTTGAGACCGTGGGTGAGCGCGGAGTCCGCCTGGGCCCCGGCGGGGGCCGCGGAGTCAGCGGTGGGGGGAGACGCGGAGGTCCGAGGCATGGACGAGCTCTGTTCGGTAGCTGAGACAAGGGGACGAACCCACAGTCTGAGCATCCGTACCGCTCACACGGAATGGGTGTCCGCTATACGGTCACCAGGCTCACACAAGGTGCGCACCCGCCTACCGGGCGGTAAAGCCCGCGCCCGGTCCACGCCCGGCCCGTACCCGTCCGCTCAGCGGCCTGTCGGCACCGCGGCCTTGCGCTCCCGCCGCTCACGGCCCACCGCCACCAGCAGCACCAGCGCCGTCGCCCCGGCCGACCACAGCACCTGCGGGCGCGCCGCCTCATCGGTCAGCATCAGCAGCAGCACCCCCAGCAGCCCGGCCAGTGTCACCCACGTCAGATACGGGAACCACCACATCCGCAGCGTGAGCGCCTCGGGGGCCTCCTGCTCCAGCCGGGCGCGCAGCCGCAGTTGGGAGGCGGCGATCAGCGCCCAGACGAACAGCAGCACCGCGCCGACCGAGTTGAGCATGTAGAGGAACACCGTGTCCGGCCACAGCAGATTGAGCAGGACGGAGACGAAGCCGAAGGCCACCGACGCCAGCACCGACCGCCGCGGCACGCCGCCCTCCGCCCCGGCTTCGTGGGACACCTTCAGCAGTCCGCGCGGGGCCTCGCCGCGCTCCGCCAGCGAGAAGATCATGCGGGAGGAGCCGTACAGATTGGCGTTCAGCGCGGAGAGCAGCGCCACGAACACCACGATGTTCATGATCTGCCCGGCCGACGGCACCCCGATCGCGTCCAGCACCTTCACATACGGGCTCAGCCCGGCCTGCTGCGCGGTCCACGGCAGCACGGTCACGATCACCAGCATCGAGCCGACGTAGAAGAAGAGGATGCGCACCACCGCGCTGCGCACCGCCCGCCCCACCGCGCGCGCCGGATCGTCCGTCTCGGCGGCGGCGATGGTGACGACCTCCAGGCCGCCGAAGGCGAAGACGACGGTCAGTACCCCGGAGACGACCCCGCTCCAGCCGTTCGGCAGGAAGCCGCCCTGTCCGGTCAGGTTCGTCATCCCGACCGGGTCGGTGTCCGGGAGCCATCCGAAGACCGCCAGCAGCCCGAGCACCAGGAAGACGACGATCGCGCCGACCTTCAAGGAGGCGAACCAGAACTCGAACTCGCCGAAGTTCTTCACCGCCGTCAGGTTCGCCGCGGTGAAGACCACCATGAACAGCAGCACCCATGCCCACGGTTCGATGCCCGGCACCCAGCCATGGGCGATCTGCGCGGCCGCCGTCGCCTCCACGGCGAGCACCACCACCAGCAGGAACCAGTACAGCCAGCCGACGCTGAACCCGGCCCACCGCCCGAGCGCCCGCTCGGCGTGCACGGAGAACGAACCGGAGGCGGGCATCGCGGAGGACATCTCGCCCAGCATCCGCATCACCAGCATCGCGAGCGCCCCCGCGATCAGATACGAGACGACGATCGCGGGCCCCGCCACCGCGATCCCGGCGCCCGAACCGACGAACAGCCCGGCCCCGATCACCCCGCCGAGCCCCAGCATCGTCAGATGGCGCTGCTTCAGCCCGTGCGACAGCGGCTCGGCCGGGGGAGCGGGAGGGGTGGGGGGAGCCTCGTGCATGGGGTGCGGTTCACTCTCGGGTCATTTATGGGGAACCTACAGTCTGGGGCCGCGATCCCTCTCCCGCCAAAACGGCCCCTCACCCGCCCCACCTCCGTGACGAGCGTCACGCGGGAACGCGATTGCGCCGCAGGCTTTGTGTGAATTCCACCAACCCATCAACCGCCGCTTTGTGGGCGGCTGATGGTGATCGGGCGTCGACCCGTGGGCTAACGTCGGCGGAAGCCCGACCCCACCCTGCCCGGCGGGGGCCGTCCCGGCCCACCTGCCCTCACCCGCGGAGTCCCGATGAGCACTGCTGCCGCCCCCGTCCGCTCCGGAGCGGTCCTCGCCGACCTGCTGCCCGCAGCCCGGCACCGCTACGCCGTGGACGCGGCCCTCGTCCTCGGCGGCGCGGCCCTGACCGGCATCGCGGCCCAGATCGCCGTCCCGGTCCCCGGCTCCCCGGTCCCCGTCACCGGCCAGACCTTCGCCGCGCTCCTCATCGGCACCGCGCTGGGCGCCCGCCGCGGCTTCCTCTCGCTCGCGCTGTACGCGCTCGTCGGCATGGCGGGCATGCCGTGGTTCGCCGAAGGCACCTCGGGCTACGCGATGCCGTCGCTCGGCTACGTCTTCGGCATGCTGCTGGCCGCCACCGTCGTCGGCGCCCTCGCCCGGCGCGGCGGCGACCGCTCGGTGCTGCGCACCGCCGGCACGATGGTCCTCGGCTCCGCGATCATCTACGCCATCGGCGTGCCGTACCTGGCGCTCTCCACCGGGATGTCGCTGAGCGCCGCCGTCGCGGCCGGCCTGACCCCGTTCCTGATCGGCGACGCCGTGAAGGCGGCGCTGGCCATGGGCGTTCTGCCGACCACCTGGAAGCTGCTGGGCCGTCGCGGCTGACCAGCCTTCAGCCCTCGTAAGGCCCTCCGAATAGGCCCGCCGGATCGTACTGGGAGACCAGACCGGCGAGCCTCTTCGCCGTTTCCGGCTCGTGGAATCCAGCCGTACGGTCCCCGCCGCCGAAGGAGAAGTTCAGCGACCGCCCCTGAACGAGCGGCCCCAGCACCCCGGACACCTCCCCGTACAGCGAGCGCACCGACGCCACGTCCGTACCGTCCAGCGGCGACAACAGCCGCAGCAGGAAGCCCGCGTCGCGGTAGGGCACCGCGTCCGCCGCCTCCGGCCGCTGGGCCAGCGCTCCGCCGAGGTGGTTGAGCTGCACCACCGTCATCATCGGCGCCCCCGGCCCGGTCAGCTCCAGCACCCGCGCGGCCCTGTCGGCGTCCAGCTCCCGAAGCATCAGCCCCTCCCCGTGGTACGCGTGCGGGAACGGCGGGTCGTTGTGGATGGTCGGGCTCTCCGCGTACGGCATCTCCCGCAGCGAGTCCGCCAGGGCGGGCCCGATCGCCCGCAGCGGGGCCACCAGCCGCCCGCCCTCCGCCGCGTCCCCCGTGAAGGCGACCCGCACCGAGACGACGTACCGCCCGCGCACCTCCTCGGGCACCTGCGGCAGGTCCGGATACGGCAGCGCGGCCAGTGAGGACGTCAGCGTCTCCGGCACGGTCCGGGTCCACTCCAGATAGCGGGCCATCACCTCGGCCGCCCGTTCCCCGTCGAACGCGATCGAGCCCCCGTACAGCCGCTCCACCGCCACCAGACCGATCTCCAGCGAGGTCACCACCCCCAGTCGCCGCCCGCTGCCGCGCAGCCCCCGGAACAGCTCCGGCTCGCGCTCCGGCGTGACCCGGCGCAGGACCCCGTCGGCGGTCACCACCTCCAGCGCCCGGACATGATCGGCGGCGTACCCGAACTCCCGGGCCAGGACGCCCAGTCCGCCGCCCAGCGTGTACGAGACCGCGCCCACGGAGGGCGACGAGCCGTTGAGCGGGGCCAGCCCGTGCGGGATCGCCGCCGCCGTCACCGCGCCCCAGGTCGCGCCCGCGCCGATCGTGGCGGTGCGGGCGACCGGGTCGACGGTGACGGAGTCCAGGGCGCGGGTGACGACGAGGACGCCGCCCTCGACCGCTCCGGGCAGCCCGTGGCCGGTGGCGTGCGCGGCCACGCGGAGCCCGTGCTCGGCGGCGTACGCCACGGCCTCCCGTACGTCGTCGGGGGTACGGGCCTCGATCAGCCGGTCGGGCCGGATCGGAAAGCCGGTCTGGAAGGTGGCGGGGGCGGCGGGTCGTTCGGGGCCTGCGGATGCGTCTGAGGATGCGGAAACCATGAGGGGAGGCTCTCCTTCGCTCGCGTGGTGGGCGGTGCGAAGAAGAGCCTCCCCGGGATACCTGACAGCCTCCGTCAGGTATGGATCACTCGGCGGCGGCCTTGCGGCCGCGCATCTCCCGGAACAGCGAGATGCCCACGACCAGGGCCGCGACCAGCAACGACAGCACGACCTGCTCGCGCGCGGCGTCGTCGGTCAGCATGTAGACCAGGACGAAGGAGATCATCGCGATCGTCGCCCAGGTGAGGTACGGGAAGAGCCACATCCGTACGACCAGCTTGCCGGGCGTCTCGCGCAGGATGATCCCGCGCATCCGCAGCTGGGTGAAACAGATGACCAGCCACACGAAGAGAGCGACCGCGCCGGAGGAGTTCAGCAGGAACTGGAACACCGTGTCGGGCCACTGGTAGTTGAAGAACACCGCCACGAAGCCGAAGACGACCGAGGACAGGATCGCCGCCTGCGGCACACCCCGCTTGTTGACCTTGGCGAAGGACCTGGGCGCGTCCCCGCGCTCGCCCAGCGAGAACGCCATCCGGGAGGCGGTGTAGAGGCCGGAGTTGAGGCAGGACAGCACCGCCGTCAGCACGATGAAGTCCATGACCTGGCCGGCGTGCGGGATCCCGATCACGTCAAGGGCGGCGACATAGCTGCCCTTCTCGACGATCGACGGGTCGTTCCACGGCAGCAGCGTCAGTACCACGAAGATCGAGCCGAGGTAGAAGACGGCGATACGCCAGATCACGCTGTTGGTGGCCTTCGAGACCGCCCGCTGCGGGTCCGACGACTCACCGGCGGCCAGCGTCACGATCTCGCTGCCCATGAACGAGAAGACGACCATCAGCACACCGGTCAGGATCGCGCCCGGCCCCTCGGGGAAGAACCCGCCGCTGTCCGTCAGATGGGCCAGCCCCGACGCCTCGTTGTCCGCCCCGGGCAGGAACCCGAAGACCGCGAGGAAGCCGACGACCACGAACGCGCCGATCGCCACGACCTTGATCCCGGCGAACCAGAACTCGAACTCGCCGTAACTGCCCACCGAGACCAGGTTGGTGGCGGTCAGCACGACCATCACGATCAGCGCCCAGGCCCACTGCGGGACACCCGGGATCCAGCTCTCCAGGATCTTGGCGCCGGCCGTGGCCTCGACCGCGAGCACCACGACCCAGAAGAACCAGTAGAGCCAGCCGATGGAGAAACCGGCCCAACGGCCCAGCGCCTGATCGGCGTAGGCGGAGAAGGAGCCGGAGCTGGGCCGGGCGGCGGCCATCTCGCCGAGCATCCGCATCACGAGGACGACCATCAGGCCGACCATCGCGTACGACAGCAGAATCGCCGGACCCGCGGCCGCGATGCCCGCGCTGGAACCGACGAAGAGCCCGGCTCCGATCACACCGCCGATCGCGATCATCGAAAGGTGGCGGTTCTTCAGGCCGGCCTGAAGCCCGCCCGAGGAGTCCGGCCGGTCCGGCTCACCGGGCTCCTGGCCCGGCTTCGCCAGCGTCGTCTGCGACGTCATTGGGGGGATTCCTTACGTTCTCGAGCATGAGGGTGTGCCCTGCTCCGCCGTGGGTGGTGCCCGTGGGGTGTGCGAAGACAAGGCCACGCATTCAAGCTCGATACAAGGCGAAAGGGGAACCCCCTCTTTCGGATCGTTTGCCTGATCGTTGCCCGAGTGGTGTTCGCCACACAGAATCAAGGTCCAGACCTGTGAATCGTCGAATCGGGCCTTTCGGCCGCCGACGGCCGCCCCGTGACGGCCGCCCGCCGAGTTCGTGCCACACTTCGCACCATGCGCGTGTACCTCGGATCCGACCATGCCGGCTACGAACTCAAGAACCACCTCGTCGAGTGGCTCGGCGCCCACGGCCATGAGGCCGTCGACTGCGGCCCCCACATCTACGACGCCCAGGACGATTACCCGCCGTTCTGCCTGCGCGCCGCCGAGAAGACGGCCGCCGACCCGGACAGCCTCGGCATCGTGATCGGCGGCTCCGGCAACGGCGAGCAGATCGCCGCCAACAAGGTCAAGGGCGTCCGTGCCGCACTGGCCTGGAGCGAGCAGACCGCCGCCCTCGGCCGCGAGCACAACAACGCCAACGTCGTCGCGATCGGCGGCCGGATGCACACGGTCGAGGAGTCCACGAAGTTCGTCGAGATCTTCCTCTCCACGCCGTACTCGAACGAGGAGCGCCACACGCGCCGCATCGAGATGCTCTCGGCGTACGAGAACACCGGCGAGCTCCCCCCGATCCCCGCCCACCACCCGCAGCAGGGCTGACCGGCCCTCCCGCACCACGCCTTCCCGTGCCGCCGGGTCCCGGACCCGGCGGCACGGCCGTGTCACCGCCCGCCCTTTCCACCGCCCGCCCTTCCACAGGAGCCCCGCCGTGCCCGAGGGACACACCATCCGCCGCCTCGCCGACGACCACACCGAACGGTTCGCGGGCACACCGGTACGGGTGAGCAGCCCGCAGGGCAAGTTCTCCGACAGCGCGGCCCTCCTCGACGGGCACACCCTCACCGCCACCGACGCCCACGGCAAGCACCTCTTCCTCGGCTTCGGCGACACCGGCTGGGTCCATATCCACCTCGGCCTCTTCGGCAAGCTCCACTTCGGCGCCGCCCCGCCCCCGCCGCCCACCGACACCGTCCGCCTCCGGCTGGTCAACGCGGCCCACCACGCGGATCTGCGCGGCCCCACCACCTGCGCCCTGATCACCGAGCCCGAGAAGCGCGCCATACACGAGCGCCTGGGCCCGGACCCGCTGCGCGGCGACGAGGACGGGGAGCGCGCCTGGCAGCGGATCTCCCGCAGCCGCACCACCATCGCCGCCCTGCTGATGGACCAGAAGGTCATCGCCGGCGTCGGCAACGTCTACCGCGCCGAGGTCCTCTTCCGCCACGGCATCGACCCGTACCGCACGGGCAGGGACCTCACCCGCGCCGAGTGGGACACGATCTGGGCGGACCTGGCGGAGCTCATGCGCGAGGGCGTGACGAACAACCGGATCGACACCGTCCGCCCCGAACACCTCCCCGAGGCCATGGGCCGCCCGCCCCGCAAGGACGACCACGGCGGCGAGGTCTACGTCTACCGCCGCGCGAACCTGCCCTGCCACATCTGCGGTACGGAGATCCGCACCGCGGACCTGGTCTCCCGCAACCTCTTCTGGTGCCCCCGCTGCCAGCCCCCGGGACCGTCCGGCGGCTGAGCCCGATGGCGGCCTCCGGCGGCTGAGCCCCGCCGGAACCGTGTCATATGCCACGCGGAACAGGGTTCCGGTGCACCGACGACCCCATTTCGAGCGCATTGTCACCGGGGTCCCCCTGCACCGGACGCGTCCGGGTGGATAAGGTCCCGGCAGTGGCCCGTAGCGGAGGAGTAGACGACTTCTGGGCCCGGTGGCGCAGAAACATGCACCGGGCCCGCATCGGCCTGCGCAAATCCGGGGTCGACTACTTCCGCGGCGACGGCTCCGACTGGATCGCCCTGGCCGGTCTGCTGCTGACGATCCCGGCCATCACCTTCGCCACCGTCGTCAGCCCGGTCTGGATCGATCCGGCCGCCCTCGCCCTGCCCATCGTGGCGGGCGGCCTGCTGCTGCGCCCCGCCAGCCTGCTGGGCCTGTACGCGACGGCCGCCGGTGCGCTGATCGTGGAGGCGCTCACCCTCGGCCCGTACCTCGACGGCCCCGCCCGGGTCACCCCGGGCACCGTGCTCGTGGTCGCCGCCTGCGGGTTCTTCGGGCTGATCCTCGCTCAGTTCCGGGCCCGGGTCGGCGTGCCCTGGCGGCGCGGCGGCACGATGCTCTTCGACCTGCGCGAACGCATCCGGGTCCAGAGCTCCCTGCCCCGGCTGCCCCAGGGCTGGCACCGCGAGATGGCCCTGCGCCCGGCCGGCGGCCAGTCGTTCTCCGGGGACTTCGTCGTCGCGGCCCGCACCCACGGGGGCCGCACCCTGGAGGCCGTCCTCACCGACGTGTCCGGCAAGGGCATGGACGCGGGCTCCCGGGCCCTGCTGCTGTCCGGCGCCTTCGGCGGGCTGCTCGGCTCGCTGCCCTCGCACGCCTTCCTGCCCGCCGCCAACGGCTATCTGCTGCGCCAGGACTGGGACGAGGGCTTCGCCACCTCGATCCATCTGGTGCTGGACCTGGAATCGGGCGACTACGAGATCTACTCCGCGGGCCACCCGCCCGCCCTCCAACTGCACGCCGGCAGCGGGCAGTGGGAGGAGAAGTCCGGCGAAGGCCCGCTGCTCGGCGTCTACGACGGGGCCGAGTTCGACGCGGTGAAGGGGTCGCTCGCACCCGGCGACGTACTGATGCTGTTCACCGACGGTCTGGTGGAGGCCTCCGACCGGGACATCGCCGAGGGCATCGACCGGCTGACGGGCGAGGCCGACCGCTATGTCACCACCGGCTTCGAGGGCGCGGCCTGGCATCTGATCGAGGCCTGCGCCAAGGACGTCAACGACGACCGGGCCCTGCTGCTGCTCTCCCGCCGGGCCTAGGGGGTGTCTTGTCGATCAGGCCCGCTCGATGCGCTCCACGAATATCTGGAACAGCAGCTTCGACCACTTGCTGCTCACCGCCACGCTGAAGTCACCCCGGCTCTCCTGCTTGATCCCGACGTAGCCGTCGAGCAGCCCTTCGCCCTTCTTGGCCTGCGGCATGCCTCCGTGGATGTTCCGGAGGGACTGGGGCGTGCGCTTCGCGGCGCTTCCGTCCACCGCCATGTACTTGGGCGAGAACAGCAGCTCGTGCGCGCCGGGCCGGAGGACGAACTTCATCAGCGCCTGCTCCCCGGGACGCTTGGGGTCGAGGTAGGAGCGGGCCTGGGTCTCGTCGCCGAGGTGGTAGCCGATCGGCAGGGTGCCGTCCTTCGGCTCGGTACCCGGGGCCGCCGTCTTCTTCGTCTCGCCGAACTGCTTGTTGAACGCGGACGAAGGCTTCTCATCGCCCTTGTGGTCGAGGATCCACTGGTTCATGTCGTTCAGCTTCGCGGTCGAATCGTCGTGTCCTCCCCACCAGGCTTCGATGTCCGCGGCTTCGCTCTCGTCCATCGCCCGGAACAGTTCGAGGCGGCCCATCGCGTTCAGTTCCTCTTCGGACTTCCCGGCGCACAAATCGGCCAGCTCCTTGATCAGACCGGGCCCCACCACCTGGAGGATCTCGTCGCCCTTGCGGCCCCCGGACGCCTTGGTGGGCGCCTTCACGGCCTTCTTGCCCTCCGCCTGCTCGGCCCAGTAACCATCGGTGAGCCGGTCCTGCACGGTCCGCTGCACGGCCGGTGCGGCTGCGGGGCCCCGGGTGGGGAGGGCCCGTTGTACGTCGGGCCCGGCGGCGACCGGACCCGACATCACCCGGCGGGCGGTGGCCTCGGCCTCGCGCTCGAACCGGTCGGACGGGTCGGAGACCCGCAGGCCCTGGCCGTTGTCGGTGCCCGCGACCTGCCCCTGGCGTTGCTGGATGACGTGGGTGAGCTCATGGGCGAGGGTGTGCTTGTCCGCGCCGCCGCTCCCGATGACGACATGGCTGCCGGAGGTGTAGGCGCGGGCGCCGATCTCGGCGGCGGAGGCCTTGGCGGCGGCGTTGTTGTGGATGCGTACGTCGGAGAAGTCGGCGCCGAGCCGGGATTCCATGTCGGTACGGGTCGCGGAGTCCAGGGGCCGGCCCGCGCCGCGCAGCACGTCGTGGACCGCCGAGCGCTGTACGGGGGCCTGGTCGGTCCGACCGTGGCCGCAGCCGTCGCCGTGCTCGTGCTCCTCCTGGAGGGGCGGGCGGTCCGCGGTCCGCATCATCTGCACGACGGCCGCGTTCCCGATGCTGCCCTGGAGGGCGAGGAGCCCGGTGGGCGGGGCTCCGCTCGCGGCCTCGGGCTTGCGGACGACCGGGGCGGACCTGCTCTCCGCGCCGGTCTTCGCGGGACCGTCCTGACTGTGCATGGAAACCTCTTCGCTGCTGAGAAGCTGACCCTCCCTGCATAACCGAGGCAGGGCCCGGGGTTCCAGGTACCCAAGGGCACAGTTGACCGGCCGGGCGGACAGGGCGGCCTGTACACCGGACGGCGGAGAGGCGCCCGCCACCCGGGTTCCGGGTATCGGGCGCCTCTCCGTTTCCGCCGTGGTTCAGACCGAGACCGGAATCTGCTCCTGGTCCTGGTTGTCGTCCTTCTTGCGGCCGCCCGGCAGGATGCGGGCCAGCCAGTGCGAGCGTCCGGCGGCCAGCGGCGCGAGGACGGCGAGCAGGAGGACGTAACCGGCGATGAACGGCGAGAGCCGCTCGTCCAGTCCGGCGGCAGCGGCCATGGTGGCCAGGATGAGCGCGAACTCACCGCGGGCGACCAGGGTCGTGGCGATGTTGGCCGTGGCCTGCGCGCCGAAGGAGTACACCTTCGCCGCGGCCAGACCGGCCGCGATGTTCATGGCGAGCGTCAGCGCCACGGCCGCCAGCACCGGCCACAGCACGCTCGGCAGGTCGCCCGGGTCGATGGAGAGACCGAAGGCGAAGAAGAAGATGGCGCCGAACGCGTCCCGCAGCGGGTGGACCAGCTTGAGGATGCGGTCGCCGGACGAGGTGGAGCCGAGCATCAGGCCGACCATGAAGGCGCCGATCGCGTCGGCGACACCGAACATCTCGGAGACGCCGGCGACGAAGACGGCCATCCCGAGGAACGAGATGACCAGCAGCTCGTCGTCCTTGGTGCTCATGAGCTTGCCGATGATCTTCGTGCCGAACCGTGCCGCCAGGGCGAGCAGCAGCAGGAAGCCGAAGGCCTTGCCGCCGTCGATCAGCGCGGCCGAGAGGCTGTCCGCACCGGACAGGATCGGCTGGAGCGCGGCGAGGTAGAGAGCGAGGAAGACGTCCTCGACGACGATGATGCCGAGGATCGGCCGGGTCTCCGGATTACCGATGCGTCCGAGGTCCACCAGGATCTTGGTGACGATCGCGGACGAGGAGATACCGAGGACACCGGCGAGGACCAGCGCTTCCGAGGTGCCCCAGCCCAGCGCGAAGCCGAAGCCGAGCCCGGCGCCGACGTTCAGGGCCAGATACGTCCCGCCCGCGATGGCCATCTTCCGGCCACCGGTCTTGAGGTCGTCCATGTGGAACTCGAGCCCCAAGTAGAAGAGCAGGAGGACGAGTCCCAGCGCGGAGAGCATCTCCAGGTCGTGCGGGTTGGAGAGGAGCGTGTATCCGGGGGTGTGCGGGCCGAGCAGGATTCCGGCCAGGATGAACAGGGGGATCGTCGGCAGCCCGATACGGCCGCCGAGGCGGGCGAGGACGGCAGCGGCCAGGAAGGCGCCGCCCATGGCGAGGAGGGTGTCTGCGTGTCCGATGAGCCTGATCCTTCGGGGTCGGTCAAGAGCGAGTCAAGGGGGTATCAAGAATCCATCAGTAATTAGTTTACCGAACGATTGACGCTGCAACTATGAATCCGTCAGATTGTCAGCTTTTGTCTGTTAATTCCGCACGGGCGTCGAACGGGTGCCGCGCGGGTGCCGCGTCAACAGCCGTACGCGTCAGACGAGTTCGGATGAGGCCCCGCGCGCGGTCGTAAAGTCGACCCATGACGGAACACGATCTGAGCGTCTCCGAGGTGGAGGCCATCGCCCGCGAGGCCCACGCGCGCCAGACCGACAAGGCGGGCCGCCCGTACGTGGAACACCTGGCGGCGGTGGCCGAAGGTGTACGGGTGCGGGGCGGCGACGACGGGCAGATCGCGGCGGCCTGGCTGCACGACGCGGTCGAGGACGCGGCGCTCTCCGCGCGGTGGCTGGCCGACGCCGCCCTGCCGCAGGAGGTGAAGGACATGGTCCTGGCGGTGACCAAGCGGCCGGGGGAGGAGCTGTCCTCGTACACCGCGCGGATCCTGGCCACCCCGGGCGCACTGCTCATCAAGGAGGCGGACCTCGCCCACAACGCGGATCCCGCCCGCCTCGCGGTCCTGGACGAGGCGACGCGTACCCGGCTGACGGCGAAGTATGCGCAGGTGCGGGGCCTGTTGGGGCTGGTCGGCGAGGAATCACCCTCGGACCGAAAGAATCCGGCCAACCCCGGAACGGACTGATCCACCCACGGCGGGGCCGCGGGTGGATCAGTGGAAGGTCGGCGAGAAGGCCGGTGGGAAGGGCGGCTGTCGGGTCCGCGAACGGCCGGCCCGCCGGGTCTCAGCGCTTCGCGGGGTCCTTGCGGAACGCCCACGCCATGTCCGGCTCGGTGGCCCACTTCAGCGCACGGCCGACCAACGGGGTGCACATCAGGGTCACCGCCACCGCCGCCGCGAGCGAGACGACGACCAGTCCGACCGGGTCGGAGAGCCAGGTGTAGCGGTCGAACAGACCCGCGTACTCGGCCCCCTTGATCAGGAAGCCGTGCAGCAGATAGCCGCAGATCGTTCCGGCGCCGAGCACCGTGAACCACCTGGCCCGACCGGGCACCCAGGCCAGGAAGCCGATGGTCAGCGCCAAGGCGCAGCCGAACATCGCGAGCGTCATCACCGCGCCCGACCACCACGGGGCGTCCATCTCCTGCGCGCTGTTGGCGCGGTAGAGCCAGCCGAGCTGCATGCGCGGGGCGATCCAGTACGCGAAGAGCAGCGCGCCCGCGAACAGCGGCACCGACAGCAGCCGCACCTCACGCCGCCTGACCAGCTGGAAGTGCTCGGGCTTCATCAGCAGGCCGAGCACGAAGAACGGCAGGAACTGCAGCACCCGCTGGAGATCGAGGTCGTCGCCGATGTCGGGGGAGATGGAGGCGAGCATGGCGATGGCGAGCGCCACCGGCAGCGGATGGCGCAGCGTGCGCCAGATCGGCGTGGTCACCCGCCAGACGAACAGGGCGATCAGGAACCAGGTCAGGAAGAACGGGTCGATCAGACTGATCGCCATGTCGGGCGAGTCGTCCGCGTACCGCTTGAAGAGCGAATAAGCCGTCTCGAACAGCACGTACGGCACCGCGACGCCGGTGATCAGCCGCTTCACCTTGGACGGCGTCATGTCGAACGTCCGCGAGAAATAGCCGGAGATGAGGATGAAGGCCGGCATGTGGAACGTGTACACGATCATGTACAGCGCCCGGGTGGCGCGACTGCCATCCATCACGGGTTCCCAGGCGTGCGCCACCGCGACGAGGACGATGGCCAGATACTTCACATTGTCGAAGTAGGGGTCGCGCTTCCGTGCCGCCGCGGGCGCCGGAGCGGCGACGCCCGACGCACCGGGCCCGGGGGCGGGCGGGGGCGCCGTGGCGGTGAGCGTCTGCTCGTGTCTGGGCTCCGACTCCCGGGTCGACTCCCGGGTCGCCGGGGGCAGCGGGGCCCTCTGAAATACGCTCGGAGCTTGGAACATCTAAGGCACCTTAGACCGGTCGATTGCCTCGCGTAAAACTGCGGGGAGATATCGCGTGTTCCCCTCTATTCGAATGTGAAACCGTCGAACA
Organism: Streptomyces sp. SID14515; assembly: GCF_010548505.1. NCBI lineage: Bacteria > Bacillati > Actinomycetota > Actinomycetes > Kitasatosporales > Streptomycetaceae > Streptomyces > Streptomyces sp. SID14515. Next base: position 65,929 of record NZ_JAAGMH010000044.1, read on the forward strand.
CCGCCCGCTATGACACGCTTGATCCCGCTTAAATGGGGCATATCGTCAGGCTGTTGGCCGGAGTGAATTACGTCGCATCCATGCCGTCAATTGGCTGTGGATGAAGTGTGGGGATGCGGAAACGGTCGCTGCGGTGGGTATTCGGCCGCGGGTATTTCACAGCCGACGCACAGGGAGCGCGAGGGTGGCGCGACTGCCGGGCGCACCCCGTGCGCCGCCCGCGCACGGGGGTGGGGCGGGCGCCGTCCGGTGGTGGTCGTCGCGACGGCGGCGACCCGTGAAGGATGGCGGGATCCCATCAGTTCGTTCCGTCACCCGGCAGCAACCACGGGGGAGTTGGTGGCACGATGGAGGTGACGGGGCGCGCGGTGGTGCACGCTTCCGGGCCGGCAAGGCGGACCGACCGAGGGTGTGATCAGACGTGGCTATTTCACTGTCTATGGTGCTGCTGTTCGCGGTCATCCTGGTGGTAATGATCCGTGGCGGCTCCATCAAGGCCGGTCCCGCGATCGTCGCCGTGCTCTTCGGCTTCTTCCTGGCATCGACCGGCATGGCTCCGTCGATCAACAGGTTCATGAACTCGATAGCCGACACCATCAACCAGATCAGCTTCTGAGACCCGCCGCCGCGGCGTCCGGACCCGCAGCGCACAAGGGCCTATGCGCGAGGGCCGGGCCGGAGGATCATCCTCCGGCCCGGCCCTCGACTGCGTGGAGCGGGCGACGGGAATCGAACCCGCGTAGCTAGTTTGGAAGACTAGGGCTCTACCATTGAGCTACGCCCGCAAGCGTCGCACCGCAGGTCCGTGGACCGCGGCACGAAGAGCATCGTAGCGGGTCGGCGGCGGTGCCCGCACACCCGTTGTGCCGGCCGCCCGGCCGGACGCGCACCGGACCCGGACCGGACCCCGGCGCCGCTTCGTAAAGCGGCGGATCCACGGCTCTCGTGCATGTACCCTACGTGTCGCACCGACGGGGTGTGGCGCAGCTTGGTAGCGCGTCCGCTTTGGGAGCGGAAGGTCGTCGGTTCGAATCCGGCCACCCCGACCACCAGCAAGATCGCATTGTGGGAGTCCTCCCCCTTGCCGTTACTATGCAAAATGCGTGCCCGTGTGTCTGATGTACCGGGCTCGGTCCGCGAAGCCGCCACTCGGCGGCCCAGCAGAACCCCAAGAAGTCAGCCACCAAGGAGACCGAACCGTGAAGAGCGCCGTGGAGACCCTGAACCCGACTCGGGTTCGGCTCAGCATCGAGGTGCCCTTCGAGGAGCTCAAGGACAGCCTCGACGCGGCGTACAAGAAGATCAACCAGCAGGTCACGGTGAAGGGCTTCCGCAAGGGCAAGATCCCCGCCCGGGTCATCGACCAGCGGTTCGGCCGCGGTGCGGTGCTGGAGGAGGCCGTCAACGACGCCCTCCCGAAGTTCTACACCGAGGCGGTCAACGAGGGTGAGCTGAACGTCCTCGGCCAGCCCGAGGTCGACATCACCGAGCTGAAGGACGGCGAGCTGCTGGCCTTCACCGCCGAGGTTGACGTACGCCCCGAGATCGAGATCCCGGACTACTCCGGCATCGAGGTCACCGTCGACGCCCTTGAGGTCACCGACGAAGAGGTCGAGAAGGCCGTGGAGCAGCTCCGCGAGCGCTTCGCCGCCACCAACCCGGTCGAGCGCGCCGCCGCCGACGGCGACGTCGTCACCATCGACCTGCAGGCCAAGGTCGACGGCGAGGTCCTGGAGGACGGCGTGGCCGACGGTGTCTCGTACACCATCGGTTCCGGCGAGCTCCTCGACGGCATCGACGAGGCCGTGACCGGCCTGGAGGCCGGTGGCGAGGCCACCTTCACCTCCGAGCTGAAGGGCGGCTCCGCCGAGGGCAAGGCCGCGGAGGTCACCGTCAAGGTCACCGCCGTCGCCGCCCGTGAGCTCCCCGAGCTGGACGACGACTTCGCCCAGATGGCCAGCGAGTTCGACACGCTGGAGGAGCTGAAGGCCGACAGCCGCAAGCGCCTGGAGACCACCAAGCAGTACGACCAGGCCACCCAGGCCCAGGAGCGGGTCCTGGAGGAGCTGCTGAAGCTCGCCGAGGTCCCGATCCCGGAGAAGCTGCTCGCGGACGAGGTCCAGACCCGCAAGCACAACCTGGAGCACCACCAGCTCGGTCAGATGGGTCTCGACCTCGAGAAGTACCTCGAGATCCAGGGCAAGACCCTGGAGGAGTTCGAGAACGAGACCTCCGAGCAGGCCATCAAGGGCATCAAGACCCAGTTCATCCTTGACGAGCTCGTCAACAAGGAGAAGCTGAACGTCAACCAGGAGGAGCTCACCGAGCACCTCATGCGGCGTGCTGCCTCCTCCGGCATGAGCCCCGACCAGTTCGCCCAGGCCGTCGTCGAGGGTGGCCAGGTGCCGATGCTCGTCGGCGAGGTCGCCCGCGGCAAGGCGCTCGCCGTCGTCGTCGAGGCCGCCAAGGTCGTCGACACCAACGGTGAGGTCGTCGACCTCGAGGACGACGAGGAGACCGCCGAGACCACGGAGACGGCCGAGGCCGCCACCGAGGACAAGGCGGAGGAGAAGGCCGAGGAGAAGGCCGAGGAGAAGGCCGAGGAGAAGAACGAGGCCTGAGCCTCGCCCTGATTCGAACGACGGGCCCCGGACGCTTCATGTGTTCGGGGCCCGTCGCCGTATCGCTGTGCGGCCCCGGAACCCTTGTGCCCACTGCGTACCTTGCGCTCCCAGCGAACAGTTGCGGAAGCGGGATGGCGTTGTCCCACCTGCGCGTTAGGGTCCATGAAGAGGAAGGGTGGGGCAGTGACTTCACCCGCCCGGTACGAAGACGCTGAGACGGCCGGAGCCGTCAGAGACGAGCAGGTGGATACGTGACGAATCTGATGCCCTACGCCGCCGGAGAGCCGTCCCTCGGTGGAGGCCTCGGTGACCAGGTCTACAGCCGACTGCTCGGCGAGCGCATCATCTTCCTCGGTCAGCAGGTCGACGATGACATCGCCAACAAGATCACCGCACAGCTTCTCCTCCTTGCCGCTGATCCGGACAAGGACATCTACCTCTACATCAACAGCCCCGGTGGTTCGGTGACGGCCGGCATGGCGGTCTACGACACCATGCAGTACATCCCCAACGACGTCGTCACCATCGGCATGGGCATGGCCGCCTCCATGGGCCAGTTCCTGCTCACCGGCGGCGCCGCGGGCAAGCGCTTCGCGCTCCCGAACACCGACATCCTCATGCACCAGGGTTCGGCCGGCATCGGCGGCACGGCCTCGGACATCAAGATCCAGGCCGAGTACCTGCTCCGCACCAAGACGCGGATGGCGGAGATCACCGCCCGTCACTCCGGCCAGACCGTCGAGACGATCATCCGTGACGGCGACCGCGACCGCTGGTACACGGCGGAGGAGGCCAAGGAGTACGGCCTCATCGACGAGATCATCACGTTCGCGTCGGGCATCCCGGGCGGCGGCGGCACCGGTGCCTGATCCGGTATCCACCGGACCGTCGGCACCACACCCGCACGACCCTCTCGTACGCCGAGACCTCCAGCCCCAGAACGCCACCAGGATGGTGAAGACCCACATGAACAACTACACCGGCGCCTCCGCGAGCGGCCTCTACACCGGCCCGCAGGTGGACAACCGCTACGTCGTCCCGCGCTTCGTGGAGCGCACCTCGCAGGGTGTGCGTGAGTACGACCCGTACGCGAAGCTCTTCGAGGAGCGCGTGATCTTCCTGGGCGTCCAGATCGACGACGCCTCGGCCAACGACGTCATGGCGCAGCTGCTGTGCCTGGAGTCGATGGACCCCGACCGCGACATCTCGATCTACATCAACAGCCCCGGCGGCTCGTTCACCGCGCTCACCGCGATCTACGACACGATGCAGTTCGTGAAGCCGGACATCCAGACGGTCTGCATGGGCCAGGCGGCTTCCGCCGCCGCCGTCCTGCTCGCCGCGGGCACCCCGGGCAAGCGCATGGCGCTCCCGCACGCCCGGGTGCTCATCCACCAGCCGTCCTCGCAGACGGGCCGCGAGCAGCTCTCCGACCTGGAGATCGCGGCCAACGAGATCCTCCGTATGCGTACGCAGCTGGAGGAGATGCTGGCCCGGCACTCGACGACCCCGCTGGAGAAGATCAGCGAGGACATCGAGCGCGACAAGATCCTCACGGCCGAGGACGCCTTGGCGTACGGTCTGGTCGACCAGATCGTTTCCACCCGCAAGACCACCGCGGGCGCATCGCTCTGACGTCGGTCTTTCCCCTTGGCACATTCCGTTTGCACGACCACGGCCGTGTGAACCGTGCCAAGGGGGGCCCGAACGGGGGCCCAGGCAAGGTACCGTCGACTAGAGGCACCAGGAGCCGCTGAACCAGGCGTCTCCCAGGCGAAGGGGAAGCACCTCGTGGCACGCATCGGTGATGGCGGCGACCTGCTCAAGTGCTCGTTCTGCGGAAAGAGCCAGAAGCAGGTGAAGAAGCTCATCGCGGGACCCGGTGTGTACATCTGCGACGAGTGCATCGATCTCTGCAACGAGATCATCGAGGAGGAGCTCGCGGAGACGAGCGAGGTGCGCTGGGAAGAGCTTCCCAAGCCTCGCGAGATCTACGAGTTCCTGGAGGGGTACGTCGTCGGGCAGGAGCCCGCGAAGAAGGCCCTCTCGGTCGCGGTGTACAACCACTACAAGCGGGTCCAGGCCGGGGAGAACGGCGGCGGCGCCAATCGTGAGGACGCGATCGAGCTCGCCAAGTCGAACATCCTCCTGCTGGGCCCCACGGGTTCCGGTAAGACGCTCCTCGCGCAGACGCTGGCCCGTATGCTCAACGTCCCGTTCGCCATCGCGGACGCGACGGCGCTGACGGAGGCCGGCTATGTCGGCGAGGACGTCGAGAACATCCTGCTCAAGCTGATCCAGGCGGCCGACTACGACGTCAAGAAGGCCGAGACCGGGATCATCTACATCGACGAGATCGACAAGGTCGCCCGCAAGAGCGAGAACCCGTCGATCACCCGCGATGTCTCCGGCGAGGGCGTGCAGCAGGCCCTGCTGAAGATCCTGGAGGGCACCACCGCCTCCGTCCCGCCGCAGGGCGGACGCAAGCACCCCCACCAGGAGTTCATCCAGATCGACACGACGAACGTGCTGTTCATCGTGGGCGGCGCCTTCTCCGGTCTGGAGAAGATCATCGAGTCCCGGGCCGGCGCCAAGGGCATCGGCTTCGGCGCCACGATCCGCTCCAAGCTGGAGATCCAGGCGAGCGACCAGTTCCAGGAGGTCATGCCGGAGGACCTGGTGAAGTTCGGGATGATCCCCGAGTTCATCGGCCGTCTCCCCGTGCTGACCTCGGTCCACAACCTGGACCGCGAGGCCCTGCTCCAGATCCTCATCGAGCCGCGCAACGCCCTGGTCAAGCAGTACCAGCGCCTCTTCGAACTCGACGGTGTGGAGCTGGACTTCGAGCGCGAGGCCCTGGAGGCCATCGCCGACCAGGCGATCCTGCGCCAGACCGGCGCGCGCGGTCTGCGGGCGATCATGGAGGAAGTCCTCCAGTCCGTGATGTACGAGGTCCCGTCCCGCAAGGACGTCGCCCGCGTCGTCATCACCCCGGACGTCGTCCGCAACAACGTCAACCCGACGCTGGTCCCGCGCGAGCCGCGCACGATCGGCAAGAACGACGGCGGCCGCCACGAGAAGTCCGCGTAACGGCAGACGACTTGCGTACGCCGAAGGGGCGCCCACCGGATGAACCGGCGGGCGCCCCTTCGGCGTCGATCGGTCAGATCTTGGTGCGGGAGGTGTTGTACAGCTTGGCGGCGAGGGCGGCCACGTCCTCCTGCGGCACGGACTTCTCCGTCAGCGCCGAGGCGACGTCGAGACCGGCGACGATGCCGACCGTGCTGTAGTCGGCCCAGATGCAGACCGGCATGGTGAACTCCTTCGGCCCCTTGGCGGCGGAGCCGGAACTGCCCTGGCTGGTGTCCATCTTGAGGTCCTGGCACTTCATCAGGGCGCCGTCGAAGCCGTCCGGCTTGAACTCCTTGGGGCTGCCCACCAGAGAGGCCTTGCCGCCACTGTTGTTGGTGTCCTTCGTCATGTTCTTCTCGGCCTTGGAGAAGGCGTTGTCGAGCGTCTTCGCCGGGTCCGAGACCTCACCCCAGACGCCCTCGAAGATGAGGAGCTTCTGGGCGAGGGGGTTGTCCTTGGTGCCGGCCTTGTACTGGGCCCCCGCCTTGTTGGCGTCCTTGACCCCCATGGCCTCGGCCTCGGCCTTGTCCTCACCGGTGACCGGGCCGGACGCCGCGGGCTTGGACGCGTCCTTCGTGTAGTCCTCCACCGAGGCCGGGGGCGTCAGCTTGTACCCCTTGGTGGAGTCCGCCACATCACTGTTGCCGCCGCCGGAGGTCAGGAAGTAGACCCCGCCCGCGATGACCGCCAGCGCCACCACGGAGACACCGATGATCAGCCCGGTCTTCTTCTTCGGCTGCTGCGGCTGGGCCCCGTACGGAGGCTGGCCGCCGTACGGCGGTGCGGGCGGCTGCTGGCCGTAGGGGCCCGGCTGCTGCGCCTGCGGGTAGCCGTAGCCCTGCGGCGGCTGCTGGGGCTGCCCGTACGGGTTCGGCTGCTGCTGGGGGACGCCCTGGGGAGCCTGCTGCGGGTAGCCGTAGCCGGGCTGGCCCTGCGGGGGGCCCTGGGGCGGCGGGGCGCCGTACGGGCCCGGCTGCTGTCCGTACGGTCCGGGCTGGCCCTGCGGCGGCTGCCCGCCGTACGGGCCCGGCTGGTTGTAGCTCATTGCGGTGTCCCCTCCAGAATCCTTATGCGTTGCGAACATCCTGACGGAAGCAGTCCTGACATGGGGGATCGGGCTGGACACCGTTACTGAACCAATCCGTTTCAGTGCAGACCTGTGACGGCCCTAAACTGTCTCCCGTGACCGAGAACTCATCGCAGCAGCCAGCCAGCAACCCCGAACTGCCGACCCAGTACGCGCCGGCCGATGTAGAGGGGAAGCTGTACGAGCGCTGGGTAGAGCGCGGTTACTTCGAGGCCGACGCCAAGAGCGAGAAGCCCCCGTACACCATCGTCATCCCGCCGCCCAACGTCACCGGAGCCCTCCACCTGGGACACGCCTTCCAGGTCACGCTGATGGACGCCCTCACCCGCCGTAAGCGGATGCAGGGCTTCGAGACGCTGTGGCTGCCCGGCATGGACCACGCCGGCATCGCCACCCAGAACAAGGTGGAGCAGCAGCTCGGCGAGGAGGGCAAGTCCCGCCAGGACATCGGCCGGGAAGCCTTCACCGAGCGCGTCTGGCAGTGGAAGGAAGAGTACGGCGGCCGCATCCTCGGCCAGCTGCGCCGCCTCGGCGCGGGCCTCGACTGGTCGCGTGAGCGGTTCACCATGGACGAGGGGCTCTCCCGCGCCGTCCAGAAGATCTTCAAGGACCTCTACGACGACGGTCTGATCTACCGCGCCGAGCGGATCATCAACTGGTGCCCGCGCTGTCTCACCGCCATCTCCGACATCGAGGTGGACTACCAGGAGGACGACGGCGAGCTCGTCTCTCTGAAGTACGGCGAGGGCGAGGACAGCCTGGTCGTCGCCACCACCCGGGTCGAGACGATGCTCGGCGACACCGCCGTCGCCGTCCACCCCGACGACGAGCGCTACGCCCGTCTCATCGGCAAGCGCATCAAGCTGCCGCTCACCGACCGCACCATCCCGGTCGTCGCCGACACCCACGTCGACCCGGAGTTCGGCACCGGCGCCGTCAAGGTGACCCCGGCGCACGACCCGAACGACTTCGCGATCGGCCAGCGCCACGACCTGGAGTCCCTCACGGTCATGGACGAGCGCGGTGTCATCACCGTGTCCGGCCCGTTCCAGGGGCTCGACCGCTTCGAGGCGCGCTCCGCCATCGTCGCCGCGCTGCGCGAGCAGGGCCGCGTCGTCGCCGAGAAGCGTCCGTACGTCCACTCCGTCGGGCACTGCTCCCGCTGCAAGACCACCATCGAGCCGCGGCTCTCCCTCCAGTGGTGGGTCAAGGTCGAGACGCTCGCCGAGGCCGCCGGTGACGCGGTCCGCGACGGGCGGGTCGTCCTGCACCCCAAGGAGATGGAGAAGCGCTACTTCGACTGGGTCGACAACCTCAACGACTGGTGCATCTCGCGCCAGCTCTGGTGGGGCCACCGCATCCCCGTCTGGTACGGCCCGAACGGCGAGGTCGTCTGCGTCGGACCGGACGACGAGGCGCCCACCGGCGAGGGCTGGACCCAGGACGAGGACGTCCTCGACACCTGGTTCTCCTCGGGCCTGTGGCCGTTCTCCACGCTCGGCTGGCCCGAACAGACCCCGGACCTGGAGAAGTTCTACTCCACGGACGTCCTGCTCACCGGCCACGACATCATCTTCTTCTGGGTCGTCCGGATGATGATGTTCGGCCTGTACGCCATGGACGGCGAGGTGCCGTTCAAGACGGTCGCCCTCACCGGCCTGGTCCGTGACGAGTTCGGCAAGAAGATGTCGAAGTCGAATCCGAACGCGGTCGACCCGATCGACTGGATGGACGCCTACGGCTCCGACGCCGTCCGCTTCACCCTGGCCAACGGCGCCAACCCGGGCGCCGACGTCCCGATCGGCGAGGACTGGGTCAAGGCCTCCCGTAACTTCGCCAACAAGATCTGGAACGCCACCCGTTTCGCCCTGATGAACGGCGCGACGATCGAGGGTCCGCTCCCGGACCCGTCGGCGATGACGGCCACCGACCGCTGGATCCTGTCGCGCCTCAACGAGACCGTCGCCGACGTCGACCGGTACTACGACGACTTCCAGTTCGCCAAGGTCTCCGACGCGCTGTACCACTTCGCGTGGGACGAGGTCTTCGACTGGTACGTCGAGCTGTCCAAGACGACGTTCTTCGCGGGCGGCGAGCAGGCCAAGGTCTCCGGCCGGGTCCTCGGCGAGGTCCTCGACGTCACCCTGCGCCTGCTCCACCCGATCGTCCCGTTCGTCACGGAGACGCTGTGGACCACGCTGACCGGCGGCGAGTCCGTCGTCGTCGCGGACTGGCCCGCCGACTCCGGCTTCCGCGACGAGGCGGCCGAGAAGGAGATCGAGCTGGTCCAGCAGGTCATCACCGAGGTCCGCCGCTTCAAGGGCGACCAGGGGCTCAAGCCCGGCCAGAAGGTGCCCGCCGAGCTGACCCTGACCGGTACGGCACTGGCCCCGCACGAGGCGGCCATCCGCCAGCTGCTGCGGCTGGAAGCGGCCGGGGACGGCTTCAGCGCCACCGCGTCCCTCCCGGTCGCCGGGGCCACCGTCGCCCTGGACCTGTCCGGCACGATCGACGTGGCGGCCGAGCGCAAGCGCCTCACGAAGGACCTGGAGGCCGCGCGGAAGGAGAAGGCCCAGGCCACCGGCAAGCTCGGCAACGAGGCCTTCCTGGCCAAGGCCCCGGACAACGTGGTCGACAAGATCCGCGGCCGGCTCGCCAAGGCCGAGGCCGACATCGAGCGGATCGGCGCCCAGCTGGCGGGCCTCCCGCAGGCCTGATCAGCTGAGCACGAAGCCCCCGCACCCCGACCGACCGGGGCCGCGGGGGCTTCGCCGTACTCCCTCCGTGCCCCGCCCGCCCGCGGTGTGCCGGGCGCTGCGTGCGTTGTCGGCGCCCATCCGTAGACTGGGGCCCGTGAGTGAGCCCCGCCCTTCAGACCGGCACGACGCGTCCGATCCCGACGACACCTTCGAGGAGATCGTCGACGAGGCGACCCAGCGCGACCCCGACCTGGCGGTGATCGAGGCCGGGAGCCGCACACTGCGCACCCACTCGGGCCACCCGCAGGGCGAAGCGGTCCCGGCCCGCCCGGCCGACCCCGAGACCGACAAGGCGCTGCGCGCGGTGGAGCAGGAGCTCGCCGGCCGCTGGGGCGAGACCAAGCTTGAGCCGTCCGTCACCCGGATCGCCGCGCTGATGGACGTCCTCGGCGAGCCGCAGCGCGCCTACCCCTCCATCCACATCACCGGCACCAACGGCAAGACCAGCACGGCCCGCATGATCGAGGCCCTGCTCAACGCCTTCGAGCTGCGCACCGGCCGCTACACCTCCCCGCACGTCCAGTCGATCACCGAGCGGATCAGCCTCGACGGCTCGCCGATCGAGGCCGAGCGGTTCATCGAGACGTACGAGGACATCAAGCCGTACGTCGAGATGGTCGACGCCCAGCAGCCCTACCGGCTCTCCTTCTTCGAGGTCCTCACCGGCATGGCGTACGCGGCTTTCGCCGACGCGCCCGTCGATGTGGCGGTCGTCGAGGTCGGCATGGGCGGCACCTGGGACGCCACCAACGTCATCGACTCCACGGTCGCCGTCGTCACCCCGATCTCGCTGGACCACACCGACCGGCTCGGCACCACGCCGGCCGAGATCGCCGGCGAGAAGGCCGGCGTCATCAAGCCGGGCGCCACGGTCATCCTGGCGCAGCAGCCGGTGGACGCCGCGCAGGTGATGCTGAAGAAGGCCGTCGAGGTGGACGCCACCGTGGCCCGCGAGGGCATGGAGTTCGGCGTCACCTCGCGCGAGATCGCGGTCGGCGGACAGCTGCTGACGCTGCGCGGTCTCGGTGGCGAGTACGAGGACATCTTCCTTCCGCTGTACGGGGCCCACCAGGCGCACAACGCCGCGGTGGCGCTCTCCGCGGTCGAGGCGTTCTTCGGCATCGGCGCCGAGCAGGCCCGCTCCCTGGACATCGACGCGATCCGCAAGGCGTTCGCCTCGGTGCTCTCGCCGGGCCGGCTGGAGGTCGTGCGCTCCAGCCCGACCGTCGTGCTGGACGCCGCGCACAACCCCGCCGGAGCCAAGGCGGCCTCCGACGGCATCTCCGAGGCGTTCAGCTTCTCCCGGCTGATCGGCGTGGTCGGCACCAGCGGCGACAAGGACGTGCGCGGGCTCCTGGAAGCCTTCGAGCCGATCTTCGCCGAGATCGTCGTCACGCAGAACTCCACCCCGCGCGCCATGGACGCGGACGAGCTGGCCGCCATCGCCGTCGAGGTCTTCGGCGACGACCGGGTGCAGGTCGAGCCGCGGCTCGACGACGCGCTGGAGGCGGCGATCACGCTGGCCGAGGAGGACGACGAGTACGCGGGCGCCGGGGTGCTGGTGACCGGCTCCGTGATCACGGTCGGCGAAGCCCGGCTGCTGCTGGGAAGGGGCTGAGACACCGATGCGGACGCTCTGCGCCTCGACGCTGATCGGCGAGTTCTTCGTGATCGGCTTCGCCGGTCTCGTCGCGATGAAGCTGGACGACGCCTCCATGACGCTGGTCTGGACGGTGTGCGGCATCGGCATGGCCCTGTCCGTGCTGCTGTGCGGAATGATCACCCGGCCCGGCGGCGTCCAGCTGGGCTGGGCGCTCCAGGTCGCGCTGGTCCTCAGCGGTTTCGTGGTCCCGATGATGTTCATCCTGGGGCTCGCCTTCGGCGGACTGTGGTGGGCCTCGATCCACTACGGCCGCAAGATCGACGAGGCCAAGGCCGACTGGGCCGCCCGGCAGGAAGCCGGCGAGGCCGCGGCCTGAGGCCCAAGCCCGCCGGACACGCGCGACCCGCCCGCCGGGCCCCGGAAATCGGGGGCCCGAAGGTGACCCTGGGTGAACCCGGGCGCAGACCCGTCTCCGTACCCCTGTAATCTCGCCCTCACCGCACCCGTACGCCTGGCCTTGCAAGGAGCCGCACATGACTCAGCGCACTCTCGTCCTGCTCAAGCCCGACGCCGTCCGCCGTGGCCTGATCGGCGAGATCGTCGGCCGCATAGAGCGCAAGGCGGACTGGCGGATCACCGCGCTGGAGCTGCGCACGCTGGACCACGAGACGCTGGAGCAGCACTACGGCGAGCACAAGGGCCGCCCGTTCTACGAGCCGCTCATGGAGTTCATGGCCTCCGGCCCCGTCGTCGCCCTGGTGGCCGAAGGCGAGCGGGTCATCGAGGGCATCCGCACCCTGGCCGGCCCCACCGACCCGATCGCCGCCGCGCCCGGGTCGATCCGTGGTGACTTCGGCACGATCACCCGCGAGAACCTCATCCACGCCTCGGACTCCGAGGAGTCCGCAGAGCGAGAACTGAAGCTTTTCTTTCCGGGACTTTCCTGACCCGATCGGCCAAACAGCGCTGTACGCCTGGGGCGACCGAAGTAATTCGGTCGCCCCTCGGCATAGGGTTTGGGATCGCGGGAACGCATCCCTCCGACGTAACGTCACCATGGGTAGAACGGCCACCCGTTCCGCTCACAATGGCGAAGGACCCTCGCGCTGTGTCCGTGCATACGGCACTACGATGGAAGCTTCCACGCCCGCAGCGCCAACCTCGCCTACCAGAACAAGCCATCTTCGCTACCTGGGAAGGCCCGACGCATCCTCATGGGGAACAAGGGGAACTCAATGTCGTTCATCGGCCGTGACATGGCTATCGACCTCGGGACTGCCAACACGCTGGTGTACGTCAGGGGGCGCGGCATCGTCCTGAACGAGCCGTCCGTCGTGGCCATCAACACCAACACCGGCGGAATTCTGGCGGTCGGCTCCGAGGCCAAGAAGATGATCGGGCGCACGCCGGGCAACATCGTTGCCGTGCGACCGCTGAAGGACGGCGTGATCGCCGACTTCGAGATCACCGAGCGGATGCTCCGCTACTTCATCCTCAAGATCCACAAGCGCCGCTACCTGGCCCGCCCCCGGGTCGTCGTCTGCGTGCCCTCCGGTATCACCGGGGTCGAGCGCCGCGCCGTCATCGAGGCGTCCACGCAGGCCGGCGCGCGCCAGGTGCACATCATCGAGGAGCCCATGGCCGCCGCCATCGGCTCCGGCCTGCCGGTCCACGAGGCCACCGGCAACATGGTGGTCGACATCGGCGGCGGCACCACCGAGGTCGCCGTGATCTCGCTCGGCGGAATCGTCACCGCCCAGTCGATCCGCACCGCCGGTGACGAGCTGGACAACGCGATCATCCAGCACATCAAGAAGGAGTACTCGCTCCTCCTCGGTGAGCGGACCGCCGAACAGATCAAGATCACCATCGGTTCGGCGTTCGACCTGGAGAAGGACGAGCACACCGAGATCCGCGGTCGCGACCTGGTCTCCGGGCTGCCCAAGACGGTCGTCATCTCGGCCGCCGAGGTCCGCAAGGCCATCGAGGAGCCGGTCAACGCGATCGTCGACGCCGTGAAGACGACGCTCGACAAGTGCCCGCCCGAGCTGTCCGGCGACGTCATGGACCGCGGCATCGTCCTCACCGGCGGCGGCGCGCTGCTGCGCGGTCTGGACGAGCGGCTGCGCCACGAGACGGGCATGCCGATCCACATCGCCGAGGACCCGCTGGACTCGGTGGCGCTCGGCTCCGGCAAGTGCGTCGAGGAGTTCGAGGCGCTCCAGCAGGTGCTGGACGCCCAGCCCCGCCGCTGACAGAGCGTCACCCGATCCGGCGCGCGGACCGCGGACGCTGCGGCTCCGCCCGCCGGATCGTTGATATAGATCGTTGCTGTACGCGTATCGATACGTATCGACAGACGTATCGGTGTACGGACAGCCACACATACAGGCACGAACATTCCGACGAGGAAGGCACGGCCGCCGCACGTGAGGGACACACGAGAGAGCCGGCTGCTCCTGGTGCTCTTGATCGCCATCGCATTCGCCCTGATCACGGTCGATATCCGAGGCGGCGAGGAGTCACCGGTCGACGGCGCGCGGCAGGCCGCGGCCACCGTCTTCGGGCCGGTCGAGAACGGCGTAGCGGCAGCGGTCGACCCGGTGGGCAACGCCATAGGGGCCGTCCGGGACTCCGGCAACCGGCACGACCGGATCTCCGCCCTGGAGCAGGAGAACGCCGCGCTGAAGGCCAAGCTCGGCAGCGACGACCGCACCAACAGCCGGGTCCGCCAGCTCGACGCCATGCTGAAGAACGCGGGCGCCGGACAGTACGGCATCAAGGGCGCCGAGGTCATCGCCATAGGAGCGGCCCAGGGCTTCTCCTGGACGGTCACCATCGACGCCGGAGCCGACGACGGCATCCGCCGCGACATGACCGTACTCAACGGGGAGGGGCTGGTCGGGCGGGTCACCACCGTCGGGCCCAGCACCGCGACGGTCCTGCTCGCCAACGACCCCGACTTCACCGTCGGCACCCGGATGGAGAAGACCGACGAGCTCGGCTTCGCCACCGGCCAGGGCTCGCGTCCGCTGTCGGTGCAGTTCCTCAACGGCAAGGCCAAGGTGAAGGCCGGCGACCGGCTCGTCACCTTCGGCTCCAGCAAGGACAAGCCCTTCGTGCCCGGCGTCCCGGTCGGCGAGGTCGTCCGCGTCGACCCCTCGGGCGGCGAACTGACCCGGACCGTCTACGTGAAGCCGTACGTCGGGTTCACCAAGCTCGACATCGTCGGCGTCGTCGTCCAGGCCCCCCGCGAGGACCCGCGCGACACGGTCCTGCCCAAGCAGCCCGTCAAGACCAAGCCCAAGCCGACCCCCACGGTCACCGTCACCGTCCAGCCCAACGGGGACCTGGTGGACGGCTCCGGCAAGGTCGTCGGCAACATCAACGAGAAACCGGGCGGCGACGCCGCCGGTGACGCGGCAGGCGACCAGCAGGGCAACGCCCAACCCGACAACGCGGCCAACGACCAGGAGTAGAGCTGATCCCCATGCGCATCAACCGGACTCTGCTCTCCATCACCCTGGTCGTCGTCGCCCTCGTCGTCCAGGTCTCCGTCCTCGCCCGCCTCCAGCTCCCCGGCGCCGTCCCCGACCTGCTGCTCCTCACCGTCCTCGGACTCGCCTTCGTGTACGGGCCCGTCAGCGGCTCCCTCATCGGCTTCGGCGCGGGCCTCCTCGCGGACCTCGCCCCGCCCGCCGACCACGCCGCCGGACGCTACGCCCTGGTGCTCTGCGTCATCGGCTACCTCGCGGGCCTGGCCCGGCCGGAGAACGGGCAGCTGAAGTCGGCCTTCGCCCCGATGGCCGTGGTCGTCGCCGCCGCGATCGGCTCGACGCTGCTGTACGCCGGGGTCGGCGCGCTCGTCGGCGACACCGCCGCCCGCCATGTGGGCCTGGGCAGCCTGCTGTTCACGGCCGCCATCTACGACCTGCTGCTGGCGCCCTTCACCGTGCCGCTCATCATGGCGCTGGCCAGACGTACCGAGAACGACCCGCTCGCCGAGGCCTCCTCCGGCGGCAACGACGTCGCCGCCGGCTGGCTCTCCTCGGGCACCGGGCTGCGGATCGGCAACCAGCGCGGCGGCCTGCGCGTCAAGGCCGCCCGCAACCGCGCCGCCCGCGCGGGCAGGATCAAGGGGGTCAAGCGACTGTGAAGCCGTACGCGACAGAGGACGCCGGGGGAACCGCGTGAGCAACATTCCCGAGACCGGGCGGACCCAGCGGGTCCAGATCCGGCTCATCGTCATCCAGGTCCTCGTCTTCTCGCTGCTGCTCACCCTCGGCGGCCGCCTCTGGTACCTCCAGATCCGCAACGGCGACGAGTACACCGCCGAAGCCGCGGGCAACGGTGTGCAGCAGGTCGTCCAGCCCGCCGTGCGCGGCTCGATCCTCGACGCGCGCGGCGTACCGCTCGCCGACAACGAGACCCGTCTCGTCGTCTCGGCCAGCCGCACCGAGCTGCTGAAGATGAAGGACGACGGCGTCGGCGTCCTCACCCGGCTCGCCGACGTCCTGGACATGAAGGCGCAGGACGTCCGGGACAAGGTCCGCCTCTGCGACTCCAAGACCCCCCAGCCCTGCTGGAACGGCTCGCCCTACCAGCCGATCCCGGTCACCGACGAGGCCACCACCCAGCAGGCCCTCCAGATCCGCGAGCGCGCCGAGGACTTCCCCGGCATCACCGCCGAACCCACCGCCGTACGCCGCTACACCGCACCCGCCAAGGCGAAGACCGCACAGGTCCTCGGCTACCTCTCGCCCGTCACCGACGACGAGATCCAGCAGGCGCTGGACGGCCCGTCGCCCTATCTGCGCTCCGACCAGGTCGGCCGCTCAGGACTTGAGCGCACGTACGACAAGGAGCTGCGCGGCAAGGCGGGCGTCACCCGCTACGAGGTCGACAACCTCGGCCGCGTCATGGGAGAGGCCGAGAACGACCCGGCGGTGTCCGGCTCCAGCCTCGTCACCAGCCTCGACGCCCGCGTCCAGGCGGTGGCCGAGTACGAGCTCGCCCAGGCGATGAAGACCGTCCGCCAGGAGACCGACAAGATCACCGGCCGGAAGTACGAGGCCGACTCCGGCGCCGTCGTCGTCATGGAGTCGAAGACCGGCCGCGTCGTGTCGATGGCCTCCCAGCCCGACTACGACCCCAACGCCTGGGTCGGCGGCATCTCCGGCAAGGAGTACGCCAAGCTCACCAGCAAGAAGTCCAACTACCCGCTGCTCAACCGGGGCATCCAGGGCCAGGCGCCGGCCGGCTCGATCTTCAAGGTGGTGTCGGCGAGCGCGGCCGTACGCGGCGGGCACGCCTTCAACGACCGCTACGAGTGCAGCAGCTCCTACAGCCTCGGCAACCAGACCTTCGCGAACTTCGAGTCCCAGGGCCACGGCCCCATCACCCTCGGCGACGCGCTCAAGTACTCCTGCAACACGGTGTTCTACCGCCTCGGCCACGACGAGTGGGTGAAGGACGGCGGCATAAAGCCCAAGAAGGACGCCAAGAACTGGTTCTACCGCACCGCCCGTGACTTCGGGCTCGGCGCCGAGACCGGCATCGACCTGCCCAACGAGGTCAAGGGCCGCATCCCGGACCGCCAGTGGAAGCAGGACTTCTGGAAGGCGAACAAGGACGCCTGGTGCAAGGAGGGCAAGAAGGGCGGCACCTACGTCCAGCAGATCGCGTACGAGAGCTGCCTCGAAGGCAACCAGCTCAAGGCCTACGACAGCATCAACTACGCGATCGGCCAGGGTGACGTCCTCGTCACCCCCATCCAGATGGCCACCGCCTACGCCGCCATCAGCAACGGCGGCACCATCCACGAGCCCACCGTCGGCAAGGCCGTGATCAGCCCCGACGGCAAGACCGTCCAGGAGATCAAGCCCAAGGTCAGCGGCAAGCTGCCGGTCAACGCCCAGACCATCAAGGACCTCGACAAGGGGCTCCGCTCGGTGGTCGAGCCGGGCGGCACCGCCGCCTGGCGGTTCGGCGGCTGGCCGCAGGACAAGATCCCGATGCGCGCCAAGACCGGCACCGCCCAGGTGTACGGCAAGCAGACCACCGCGTGGTTCGCGACCTACACCGACGACTACACGATCGTCATGACGATCTCCCAGGGCGGCACCGGCTCCGGCGCCGCCGGGCCCGCGGTCCGCAAGATCTACGACGCGCTCTACGGCCTCGACGCCGAGGGCAACCAGGACAAGAAGAGGGCCTTGCTGCCGAAGCCCCAGAAGGCGCTGCCGAAGATCCAGCCCGACGGCTCGATCTACGCGCCGAAGGTCAAGCCCTACGACCCCACGCCGATCACACCGGAGGAGCAGCCCGGGGGACAGGAACCCCAGCTGCCCCTGCAGCCCGGAGGCCAGCCCGGACTCACCGGATCACCGGCGTCGACCGGGAGGCAGCCCTGATGGCAGGTGGATTCTCCGTCTCCCGGTACGCCCCCGACCAGGGCTCCTGGGCCAAGCTGACCGCCCGCGACTCCCTCGTACGGCGGTTGGACTGGCCGCTGCTCGGGGCCGCGCTGGCGCTCTCGTTCCTCGGTTCGCTGCTCGTGTGGTCCGCCACCCGCAACCGCGACCACCTCACCCAGGGCGACCCGTACTTCTTCCTCCTGCGGCACGCCCTCAACACCGGCATCGGCCTCGCCCTGATGATCGGCACGATCTGGCTCGGCCACCGCACCCTGCGCGGGGCCGTCCCGGTCCTCTACGGCATCTCGGTGCTGCTGGTCCTGGCGGTCCTCACGCCGCTCGGCACCACGGTCAACGGCGCCCACGCCTGGATCAAGCTGCCGGCCGGCTTCTCGATCCAGCCCTCCGAGTTCACCAAGATCACCATCATCCTGGTGATGGCGATGCTGCTGGCCGCCCGCGTCGACGCGGGCGACCAGGCCCACCCGGACCACCGCACCGTCGCCAAGGCGCTGGGCCTCGCGGCCGTCCCCATGGCCATCGTGATGCTCATGCCCGACCTCGGCTCGGTGATGGTCATGGCCGTCATCGTCCTCGGCATCCTGCTGGCCTCCGGCGCCTCCAACCGCTGGGTCCTCGGCCTCATCGGCGCGGGCGCTGGCGGGGCCGTCGCCATCTGGCAGCTCGGCCTGCTCGACGACTACCAGATCGCCCGCTTCGCCGCCTTCGCCAACCCCGCGCTCGACCCGGCGGGCGTCGGCTACAACACCAACCAGGCCCGGATCGCGATCGGCTCCGGCGGACTCACCGGCACCGGGCTCTTCGAGGGCACCCAGACCACCGGCCAGTTCGTGCCCGAGCAGCAGACCGACTTCGTCTTCACCGTCGCCGGCGAGGAGCTGGGCTTCCTCGGCGCGGGTCTGATCATCGTGCTCCTGGGCGTCGTCCTGTGGCGCGCCTGCCGGATCGCCCGCGAGACCACCGAGCTGTACGGCACGGTCGTCGCCGCCGGGATCATCGCCTGGTTCGCCTTCCAGTCCTTCGAGAACATCGGCATGACGCTCGGCATCATGCCGGTCGCCGGACTGCCGCTGCCCTTCGTCTCCTACGGAGGGTCATCGATGTTCGCCGTCTGGGTGGCGATCGGACTGCTCCAGTCGATCCGGGTGCAACGGCCCATGTCCGCCTGAACCCGGGCGGTCGCGGGTAGGTGTCCGTACATGGCGGACACCAAGCGCGAGATCGAGCGGAAGTACGAAGCCACCGACGACACCCGGCTGCCCGACCTGACCCGGGCGGCCGGGGTCGACCGGAGCGTCCACCGCGGCCTGACCGAGCTGGACGCCGTCTACTACGACACCGCCGACCTCCGCCTCGCCGCCGACGCCCTCACGCTGCGCCGCAGGACCGGCGGGGCCGACGAGGGCTGGCACCTGAAGTTCCCCGTCGCCACCGGCATCCGCGACGAGATCCACGAACCCCTCGCCGACACCCTGCCGCGCCCGCTGGCCGCCCTCCTCCGCTCCCGCGTCCGCCACGCGGAGCTCGCCCCCGTCGTCCGGCTGCTCTCCGCCCGCGACGTCCACCACCTCTCCGCCGCCGACGGAACCCTCCTCGCCGAGGTCAGCGTCGACCGGGTGCGCGCCGAGCGGCTCGCGGGGGAGGGGAGCGGCACCACGGCCGCCTGGACCGAGATCGAGGTCGAGCTGGCCGACGACGGCGACCCCGCCGTCCTGGACGCGGTGGAGAAGCGGCTGCGCAAGGCCGGGATCCGCCCCGCGCACTCCGCGTCCAAGCTCGCCCGGGCGCTGGCGGAGACGGCACCCGTACGGGACGGGGAGGGGCGGAAGGAGAACGCGCCGCACACCGCGGGCGACCACGTCCTCGCCTACGTACGCAAGCAGATCCGCACGATCGTCGACCTCGACCCCGCCGTCCGCCGCGGCCTTCCCGACTCCGTGCACAAGATGCGCGTCGCCACCCGTCGGCTGCGCAGCACCTTCAAGACCCATCGCAAGCTCCTCGACCGCGAGGTCACCGATCCGATCGGCGCCGAGCTCAAGTGGCTCGCCGCCGAGCTGGGCCTCGACCGCGACCAGGAAGTCCTGGACGAACGCCTCGGGGCCCGCGTCGAGGCACTCCCGGCCACCCTGACCCTCGGCCCGGTGCGCGGCCGCCTCCGCGCCTGGTCGGCCGCCCGCCGCACCGGTTCGCGCCGCAGGATCATCGACGTACTCGACGGGAAGCGGTATCTGGACCTCCTGGACGCCCTCGACGAGCTGAGCGCCGACCCGCCGCTGCGCCCCGCCGCCGGACGCGCACCGGAGAAGGCCCTGCCCCGGGCGGTGCTCAAGGACTACGGCCGCCTCGCCACCCGCCTCGACCACGCCCTCGGACAGCCGCCCGGACCCGAGCGCGACACCGCGCTGCACGAGGCCCGCAAGGCCGCCAAGCGCGCCCGGTACGCGGGCGAGGCGGCCCGGCCCGCGCTCGGCAAGCCCGCCAAGCGCTTCGCCAAACGCGTGAAGGCCGTGCAGAGCCTCCTCGGCGATCACCAGGACAGTGTCGTCGCCCGCGAGGCCCTGCGCACGCTCGCGATCCAGTCGCACGCGGCGGGCGAGACCGCGTTCACCTGGGGACTTCTGTACGGGCAGGAGGAGGCCGCGGCCGAGGCCCGGGAGCGCGAACTGCCCGAGGTCTGGGCCCGCGCCTCCGCCCCCGGACTGCGTGCGGATCTGAGCCGCTGAGTACCGGGGTACGCTGGATGGTCACCCCTGCCGGCTCACGAAGGTTCGCGAGATGTCTGCCGCATCGGTCTTCCCACAGCTCGAAGCTCTGCTCCCGCATGTGCAGAAGCCCATCCAGTACGTCGGCGGTGAGCTGAACTCCACCGTCAAGGAGTGGGACAGCTGCGACGTCCGCTGGACCCTGATGTACCCCGACGCCTACGAGGTCGGACTCCCCAACCAGGGCGTCATGATCCTTTACGAGGTGCTGAACGAGCGCGAGGGCGTCCTCGCCGAGCGCACCTACAGCGTCTGGCCCGACCTCGAAGCGCTGATGCGCGAGCACGACGTGCCGCAGTTCACCGTGGACAGCCACCGCCCCGTCGGCGCGTTCGACGTCTTCGGGCTGAGCTTCTCCACCGAGCTCGGCTACACCAACATGCTCACCGCCCTGGACCTCGCGGGCATCCCGCTGGAGTCCAAGGACCGCACGGTGGACCACCCGATCGTCCTCGCGGGCGGCCACGCCGCGTTCAACCCCGAGCCGATCGCGGACTTCATCGACTGCGCGGTCGTCGGCGACGGCGAGCAGGCCGTCCTGGAGATCACCGAGATCATCCGCGCCTGGAAGGCCGAGGGCCGCCCCGGCGGCCGCGACGAGGTGCTCTTCCGGCTCTCGAAGACCGGCGGCGTCTACGTCCCGCGCTTCTACGACGTCGAGTACCTCCCCGACGGCCGCATCGGCCGCGTCGTGCCCAACCGGTCCGGCGTGCCGTGGCGGGTCTCCAAGCACACGGTGATGGACCTCGACGAGTGGCCCTACCCCAAGCAGCCCCTCGTCCCCCTCGCGGAGACCGTGCACGAGCGGATGTCCGTGGAGATCTTCCGCGGCTGCACCCGCGGCTGCCGTTTCTGCCAGGCCGGCATGATCACGCGCCCCGTGCGGGAGCGAAGCATCACCGGCATCGGCGAGATGGTCGAGAAGGGTCTCAAGGCCACCGGCTTCGAGGAGGTCGGCCTGCTCTCGCTCTCCTCCGCCGACCACAGCGAGATCGGCGACATCGCCAAGGGCCTCGCCGACCGCTACACCGACGACAAGGTCGGCCTCTCGCTGCCCTCCACCCGCGTCGACGCGTTCAACGTCGACCTGGCCAACGAGCTGACCCGCAACGGCCGTCGCTCCGGTCTCACCTTCGCCCCCGAGGGCGGCTCCGAGCGGATGCGCAAGGTCATCAACAAGATGGTCTCGGAGGAGGACCTGATCCGCACGGTCGCCACCGCGTACGGCAACGGCTGGCGTCAGGTGAAGCTGTACTTCATGTGCGGCCTGCCCACCGAGACCGACGAGGACGTCCTGCAGATCGGCGACATGGCGGTCAACGTCATCGCCAAGGGCCGCGAGGTCTCCGGCCAGAACGACATCCGCTGCACCGTCTCCATCGGCGGCTTCGTCCCCAAGCCGCACACCCCCTTCCAGTGGGCCCCGCAGCTGAGCGCCGAGGACACCGACGCCCGGCTGAAGAAGCTCCGGGACAAGATCCGCGGCGACAAGAAGTACGGCCGCTCCATCGGCTTCCGCTACCACGACGGCAAGCCCGGCATCGTCGAGGGCCTGCTCTCGCGCGGTGACCGCCGCGTCGGCTCCGTCATCCGCGCGGTCTACGAGTCCGGCGGCCGCTTCGACGGCTGGCGCGAGCACTTCAGCTACGACCTCTGGATGAACTGCGCCGAGAAGACGCTGCCCGAGTTCGGCGTCGACGTCGACTGGTACACCACCCGCGAGCGCACCTACGAGGAGGTCCTGCCCTGGGACCACCTCGACTCCGGCCTGGACAAGGACTGGCTCTGGGAGGACTGGCAGGACGCCCTCGACGAGACCGAGGTCGAGGACTGCCGCTGGACCCCCTGCTTCGACTGCGGCGTCTGCCCGCAGCTCGACCTGGACATCCAGATCGGCCCGACCGGCAAGAAGCTCCTGCCGCTCAGCGTCGTGAACAAGTAGCGCGTTTTGAACAAGTAGCGCGTTTTTGAACGATCGTCAGGCCCGGCCCGGCAACCCCGGACCGGGCCTGACGCGTCCTTGATGGCATGGACTACGGCAAGCACCAGGCCCCTCGGGGATACGAGCCCGGCGAAGGCGTTCTGACCACACTGATCAGGATCCCGGTGCGGATCGTGGTCCTGGTGGTGGTGCTGCCCGTCCGCATGGTCTGGGACGCGCTCACGGCCGGCTGGCACGCCGCCGACCGGATCCTGCTGCGCCCGCTGGGCCGGGCCCTCCTGTGGCTCCTCGACACGCTCGTCCTGACCCCGCTGACCTGGCTGTTCACCTGGGTCCTCGCGCCCCTCGGCAAGGCCGCCTCCTGGCTGGCCGTCGCCCTGCTCGTGTGGCCCTGGATAGGCCTGTGGCGGTACGTCGTCGTCCCCGTCGCCCGTTACGGCGTCGCGGCCCCGGCGGTGTGGCTGTACGGGAGCGTTCTGACCCCGCTCGGCCACGGCCTGCGGTGGATCGGCACCGCCTTGCTGGCCCCGGCGGCACGCGGCCTGGGAGCCGGCCTGACCTGGCTGTTCACCGTGCTGGTCATCGTGCCGCTGGAGACGCTGTGGCGGTACGTGATCGTCCCGGTGGCGCGTTACGGCCTGGTCGTCCCGGTGGTGTGGCTGTACGAAGCCGTCCTCACGCCGATCGGCCACGGCACGGCCTGGGTCCTGGGCAAGCTGTGGCAGGGCACCGCCTGGGTGCTCGGCCGGATCTGGCGGGGGATCGCGGCCACCGCGCGCGGGCTGGGCGGCGCGCTGGCCTGGCTCGTCATGACGCTGCTCGTCGCCCCCGCCGTCTGGACCTACCGCCGGATCCTCACCCCGGTCGGCCGCGAGATCGCCGCCGCGTTCGAGGTCGCCTGGCGGATCGCCGGGTACGTCTCCCGGGCCGTCGGCCGGGCCCTCGCCTGGTTCGCGTGGCAGTTGATCGGCGCACCGGCCTCCTGGGCGTACCGCACGGTGTGCACCCCCGTCGGCCACTTCCTGCGCGACTCCGTGTGGGCCCCGGCCCGGCGCGCCGCCGCCGAGGCCGGGCGGGCCGCCCGCACGGCCCTCGCGACCGCCCGGGAAACCGTGCGCCAGGCCCGTCGCGACGCCTGGCGGGCGCTGGTCGGCTCCACGGACGGCGCACGGTCCCGGGAACCGCGAGGGATCCCTGCGCGTACTCTGGGTAGTACAACGACTGTCCCCAGCGCGGCGCAGGCAACCGAGAGCGCCCCGCTCGGCGAGAAATTCGTCGAGCGGGTGTGAGCCGGAGCGGCACCCCGGGGGCCACCCGTATTTCGTGGGCGGCGCGCCACCGCGCCCGCCCCGCACCGAGGAGAAGAACCACTGGGCAAGCGACAGCCCGAAGGCCCGCCGCCCGCACCGGCAGTGCAGCGCATCCGCCTGCGCTACACCAAGCGCGGCCGCCTCCGGTTCACCAGCCACCGAGACTTCCAGCGGGCCTTCGAGCGGGCACTGCGCCGCTCCGAGGTGCCGATGGCGTATTCGGCGGGCTTCACCCCCCACCCCAAGGTCTCCTACGCCAATGCCGCACCCACCGGCACGGGCAGCGAGGCGGAGTTCCTGGAGATCGCCCTCACCGAGACGCGGGACCCCGAGGTCCTGCGCGGACTGCTCGACGCGTCGATGCCGGCCGGCCTCGACATCATCGACGCGGTGGAGGCCCGCACCTCGGGCCTCGCCGAACGGCTCACCGCCTCCGTCTGGGAGCTGCGCCTGGACGGCGTCGACCCCGAGGAGCTCCGCACGGCCGTGGCCGCCTTCGACGACGCCGAGACCGTGGAGGTCCAGCGCAAGGCCAAGAACGGCATCCGGACGTTCGACGCCCGCGCCGCCGTCGCCGACCTGCGGGTCGTCGACGATCCGGCCGATAGGCCGGGCGAGCGGCCCTGTGCGATACTGCGCCTGGTTGTTCGGCACGTGACACCTGCCGTGCGACCCGACGACGTCCTGTCCGGTCTCCGAGCTGTGGCCGACCTGGCGCCGCCCGTCCCCGCTGCGGTGACGAGGCTGGCGCAGGGGCTCTTCGACGAGGAGTCCGGCACGGTGACCGACCCGCTCGCGCCCGACCGCGAGGCCGCCCCGACCGCACATCCCGCGGTCGCCGGGGCAGCCGTCGCGACGGCGCCGGAAGGTGCAGGTTCCGCGTAAGGCGGTCGTTGTAGCGCAGCCCTCCGACTCGGGAGCCACCTGGGTCGGGCCGCGCACTGACCCACAAGACTTTCGCCAGGCCGTACGCACACCGCATACGGAACCGGCGAGCCAGACATCAGTTCCCGTGCGGCGCCCGCGCCCCGGACGGCGGTATCGCACCACTGCGGACCGTGCCGGACCGGAAACAGACGCGGCGCCCGGGAGCACGACGGGAGAACCGCCCGCATGCCTCAGCCGAACGAACCCGGCACGACCGGGAACAACGAAGAGAACACCCCCGGCGACAAGCTGCCGCCGCGCCGCAGGCGCCGCGCCGCTTCCCGCCCGGCGGGCCCGCCCGGCGGAGCCGTGGCCGCCGCCGAGGACGTCACGCCGGCCATACCGGCCGACGGGTCCGCCGCCCCGGCCG
>NZ_JAAGMH010000051.1:0-8711 GCF_010548505.1 Streptomyces sp. SID14515
CCAGCAGCCGGGCCGCGGGGGTGGCCGCCAGCCGGGACAGCGCCGCGCCCAGCCGGGCCCGGTCGATCGCCCCGGTCACCACGTTGCCCCGGCCGCCGCCGCGCGCCGGAGCGCCGTGCTCGTTCCCGTACGCGCTCTGCGCCGCCCAGGGAGTGCGGGGCGCTCGGGGGGCGCTCGAACGGGTGCGTACCGCCTTGAGTGCGCCCCTCGCGCTCCGTATGTCGCCGGTGAGATGGCGTCGGCCCTCGCTGTGGACCAGGACCCCCGGCGCGAACTCCCGCAGCTCCGGGGTGCCGAGCCCCGGAGTGCCGGTCAGCTCGGGCCAGGAGGTGCAGAGCAGCGGGCCGAGCCGGTCCAGCCGGAAGCCGTCCACCTCGTCGGTGGCGAGCCGGCCGCCCACCCGGGGCGCGGCCTCCAGGACACTGACGCCGAGCCCCGCCCCGATGAGCAGGTGGGCCGCTGACAGGCCGGCGATTCCGGCCCCGATGATGACCACGTCTGCGTGGTGTGCCGTGCTGCGCACGTGCCCCTCCCCGAGTCGGTGCGACTGGTGGGGGGCTCTTGCCCCCAACAGGTCCCCGGAATGCCGGAGTTCGCATCGAGGCTAGGAGGATGGCTGATACTGGGTCAGACGCGCGTGCCGGGGAGCACCGGGGCACGGGGTCGCACACGCCGCACCGGGCGGGTCGCGAAGGGGGCGCGCGGACCGGTGGGCCCCGGGCGCGGCGCGCGGCGCGACCGGGGGCCCCGGCGCGTCCGGCTCAGCGCAGTGCGGCGCGGATCGCCCCGTCGATGCCCGGGAAGGCGAACGAGAAGCCGGAGTCCAGCAGCTTCGCCGGGACCACCCGCTGGCTGCCCAGCACATCCTCCGCGAACTCCCCGAGCACGAGCTTCAGCGCGGGCGCCGGCGCGGGGAACAGCGTCGGGCGGCGCAGCACCCGGCCCATCGCGGCGGTCACCTCGGCGTTGGTGACCGGCTCCGGACCGGTCAGGTTCACCGGCCCGGTCAGCGACTCGGTGTCCAGGATGTGACGCAGCGCCGCGACGTGGTCGTGCAGCGCGATGAAACTCCAGTACTGCCGGCCGTTGCCGAGCCGCCCGCCGAGACCGGCCTTGAACAGCGGGAAGAGCCGCCCCCAGGCCCCGCCCTCGCGGCCGACGACCAGGCCGGTCCGCGCGTGCACCGTGCGGATGTCCGCCTCTTCGGCGGCGGCGGTGGCCGCCTCCCACTCCTCGCAGACCGAGGGCAGGAACCCGTCCCCGGGCGGCGCGCTCTCGTCCACCCGCCGGTCCCCGGTGTCGCCGTAGAAGCCGATGGCGGATCCGGAGAGCAGGACGCGGGGCGGGGTGTCGAGCGAGGCGACGGCCTCGGCGACGGCGGCCGTGCCCAGGACCCGGCTGTCCCGGATCTCCCGCTTGTAGGCCTCGGTCCAGCGGTGGTCGCCCACCCCGGCCCCGGCCAGATGCACGACGGCGTCGCAGCCGACGAGCCCGGCCGCGTCCACGTAACCCCGCTTGGGGTCCCACTCGACCTCGTCGCCGGTTCTGGCGGGGCGGCGCACCAGGCGGGCCACCTCGTGCCCGTCGGCGCGCAGCGAGCGCACCAGCGCCGCTCCGATGAGTCCGGACGATCCGCTGACGGCGATACGGGAGCTCGGCATGGGCCCATCCTGCCCCATGAAACGCCTCGAACACCGGGAACACCGCGTGGCACAGTGACCCCATGGCCGCACTCACCCTCCGCCCCGTCCGCCCCGCCGTGCCCGCCGACGACGCCGAGCTCGCCGAGCTCGACCGGTCCACCTGGTCGACGCTGCACGCGGTCCTGCCGCGGCCGACGCCCCCGTACGACCCTTTCTTCGGCGAGCGGCACCCGCCGGAGGACTTCCTCGTGGTGGAGGCGGAGACGGCGGACGGCCGGGCGGGCATCGCCGGGTACATCCGTCTCATCCCGCCCACCCCGCTCGCCTCCAACGCCCATGTGCGCCAGATACGCGGCCTCGCCGTGGCGGACTGGGCGCGCGGGGCCGGTGTCGGGCGGACCCTGCTGCGGGCCGCGTTCGCCGAGGCCCGCCGCCAGGGCGCCAACCGGATCACCCTGCGGGTCCTCGGGCACAACGACCCGGCCCGCGCGCTGTACGCCTCCGAGGGCTTCACCGTCGAAGGGGTGCTGCCCGGGGAGTTCTTCCTGAACGGGCGTTACGTCGACGACGTCTGCATGGGCCGCCCGCTCGGCCCCGCCTGACGCCCGGGCGGGGAGGTCACCGCGGCCCGAAGCGGTCCCACAGCTCGGGGAAGCGGGCGGCGAGCGCCTCCTCGTCCTCGAAGTCGACCGGGGTGCCCAGCGGCTCGGCGGCCTGCGGCGGCAGCCCCAGGTCGGGCGCGACCACACCGGTGAGCTGCTCGTACGCCTCGTCGGCCGCGTACCCCAGGTCCTCGCCGTCCCCGTCGATCTCCTCGTCGAAGTCCTCCAGCAGCTCCGCCAGGCTGTCCGGATCGTGCAGCGCCCCCTCGAAGACCTCCCGGCCCTGGCCGATCAGCCAGCAGCGGAAGTAGTCGAACGCGTCGTCGCTCGCCCCGCCCAGCAGCACGGCAGCCGCCCCCCACAGGTCCCAGGCGTAGGCGCGGTTGTAGCGGGCCTCGAAGTGCCGGGCGAAGTCCAGCACGGAATCGGGATCGAGCTGCACCAGCCGTTCCACCAGCAGGTCGGCGTGGTCCTCGGGGTCGCCCTCGGCGGCCTCGCGGGTGCTGTCGATGATCTCCCAGAATTCCGTTTCGTCCATCACGGGTCCAGCATCCAGCCTGACGGGGGCTCCCGCACGCGCAGACACCGAATTGAAGCCTTTCAGCGATACATCTCGCGCAGACGTTCGGCGGCCTCCGCGAACCGCAGCCGCAGCGACTCGGGCGCCAGCACCTCCAACTCGGGCCCCAGCCCCAGCAGCTGGCCGTACGCCACGTCCGGCGACTCCACCGGCAGCGTGAGGGTGCGCCACCCGTCCGGGCCGGGCTCGGAGGCCTCGGCGAGCGCCGCCGCGGCCGCCGCCCGGTCACCGGTGTACGCGAGCATCCGCGCCCCGCGCCCGGACACCCGTACGGTCACCTCGGTCCGCAGCAGGGACCGGGCGAACCCGGCGGCCCGCTCCGCCCAGAACCCGGGCAGATCGAAGGTCTCGTCCCGCTCGAAGCGCTCCTCGGCCGGCTCGGCGGCGGTGAAGCGGTCGATCCGGTAGACCCGGAAGTCCTCGCCGGCCCGGGCGCACAGATACCAGACGCCGGCCTTGAGGACGAGACCGTACGGAGCGAGCTCCCGCGTCACCTCCGTACCCTGCTCGCCCGTCTCGCGGCCCCCGCCTCGGCGGTAGCGGGCCCGCAGCAGCCGGTCGTCCCAGACCGCGTCGGCGATGGCGGGCAGCAGTTCGGGGGTCTCCGGCTCGTGGTACCAGGAGGGCGCGTCCAGGTGGAAGCGGCGGGCGGCGGAGGAGGAGGCGTCGCGCAGCGAGGGCAGCAGCGCGGCCGACACCTTGAGGCGGGCCGCCGACGCCGCGTCCTCCAGGCCCATCTCGCGCAGCGCCGCGGGCAGTCCGGAGAGGAAGAGCGCCTCCGCCTCGTCGCGGGCGAGGCCGGTCAGCCGGGTGCGGTAGCCGCCGACGAGCCGGTAGCCGCCCGCCCGGCCGCGCTCCGCGTAGACCGGGACGCCCGCGTCGGAGAGCGCCTGCGCGTCCCGGGTGACCGTACGCTCCGACACCTCCAGCTCGGCCGCCAGCTCGGCGGCGGTCATCGCGGGGCGGGCCTGCAGGAGCAGCACCATCTTGATCAGCCGGGCAGCACGCATGGGCCCATTGTGGCGGCAGCGGCCCGGCGGGCCACGCCGGAAAGCCCCCGGCCGCCGGGGCGGACGCGTTGTCGGACGCGCCCGCCCCGGTGACCGGGGGCTTCACCTGGGTACGGGAGGGGCTCAGAGCCCGTAGCGCTCCCGGGCCTCCTTGACCGCCGAGGCCGGGACCTCGCCGCGCTTGGCGAGCTGGGCCAGCGAGGCCACCACGATCGACTGGGCGTCGACGCCGAAGTGGCGGCGGGCCGCGGCTCGGGTGTCGGAGAGGCCGAAGCCGTCCGTGCCGAGCGAGGACCAGTCCTGCTCCACCCACTGGCTGATCTGGTCCGGGACCTGGCGCATCCAGTCGCTGACCGCGAGCACCGGGCCCGGCGCACCGGAGAGCGCCTGGGTCACGTACGGCACCTGCTGCTCACCGCGGAGCAGCGCCTCGTCGGCCGCCAGCGCGTCGCGGCGCAGCTCGCCCCACGAGGTGGCGGACCAGACGTCGGCCGTGACGCCCCAGTCGGCGGCCAGCAGCTCCTGGGCCTCCAGGGCCCAGTGGATCGCCGTACCGGAGGCCAGCAGCTGCAGGCGCGGCGCGTCCGCCTTCGCGGGCGTGCCCTCCTTGAAGCGGTAGAGGCCCTTGACGATGCCCTCCTCGACGCCCTCGGGCATCGCGGGCTGGGGCTTCGGCTCGTTGTAGACCGTCAGGTAGTAGAAGACGTCCTCGGCGTCGGGGCCGTACATCCGCCGCAGACCGTCCTTGACGATCACCGCGACCTCGTACGCGAACGCCGGGTCGTAGTTGAGCGAGGCCGGGTTGGTGGCCGCGATCAGGTGCGAGTGGCCGTCCGCGTGCTGGAGACCCTCACCCGTCAGGGTCGTACGGCCCGCCGTGGCGCCGACGATGAAGCCCTTGCCGAGCTGGTCGGCGAGCTGCCACATCTGGTCGCCGGTCCGCTGCCAGCCGAACATCGAGTAGAAGATGTAGAACGGGATCATCGTCTCGCCGTGCGTCGCGTACGACGTGGCGGCGGCGATGAAGTCGGCCATGGCCCCGGCCTCGGTGATCCCCTCGTTGAGGATCTGGCCGTCCTTGGCCTCCTTGTAGTACATCAGCTGGTCGCGGTCGACCGGGTCGTACGTCTGGCCCAGCGGCGAGTAGATGCCGGCGGACGGGAAGAGCGACTCCATACCGAAGGTACGGGCCTCGTCCGGGACGATCGGCACCCAGCGTTTGCCGGTCTCCTTGTCCCGCATCAGGTCCTTCACCAGGCGGACGAACGCCATGGTGGTGGCCATCTCCTGCTTGCCGGACCCCTTGTAGAGGGCCTTGAAGGCGCGCTCCTCGGGCTGCGGCAGAGGAGCCGAGGCGTGCATCCGGCGGGCCGGGGCGGGGCCGCCGAGGGCGGCACGGCGCTCCTGGAGGTAGCGGACCTCGGGGGAGTCGGCGCCGGGGTGGCCGTAGGGGACCAGACCGTCCTCGAATGCGCTGTCGGGGATCGGGAGGCCGAGCAGCTCGCGCATGCCCTTGAACTCGTCGATCGACAGCTTCTTCATCTGGTGGTTGGCGTTCTTGGACTCGAAGCCCTTGCCGAGCGTGTAGCCCTTGACCGTCTGGGCCAGGATCACGGTCGGCGCGCCCTTGTGCTCCACGGCCGCCTTGTACGCCGCGTACACCTTGCGGGCCTCGTGGCCGCCGCGCGAGGTGTAGAAACACTCGGCGATCTTCGCGTCGGTGAGCAGCTTCGCCAGCTCGGCGAGCGCGGGCTCGGCGCCGAAGAAGTGCTCGCGGATGTAGGCGACGTCGCGGGTGGCGTACGTCTGGAACTGCGCGTCCGGGACCTCGCGCAGGCGGCGCAGCAGCGCGCCCGTGGTGTCCAGCTGGAACAGCTCGTCCCAGGCGTTGCCCCAGAGCGTCTTCACGACGTTCCAGCCGGCCCCGCGGAACTGCGCCTCCAGCTCCTGGACCACGCGGAAGTTGGCGCGGACCGGGCCGTCGAGGCGCTGCAGGTTGCAGTTGATGACGAAGGTCAGGTTGTCGAGCTGCTCACGGGCCGCGAGGGCCAGGGCGGCGGTCGACTCGGGCTCGTCCATCTCGCCGTCGCCCAGGAAGGCCCAGACGTGCGAGTTGGCGGTGTCCTTGATGTTGCGGTTGGCCAGATAGCGGTTGAAGCGCGCCTGGTAGATGGCCGAGAGCGGGCCGAGGCCCATCGACACGGTGGGGAACTCCCACAGCCAGGGCAGCCGCCGCGGGTGCGGGTAGGAGGGCAGACCCTCGCCGCCCGCCTCCTGGCGGAAGTTGTCGAGCTGCTGCTCGCTGAGGCGGCCGTCGAGGAAGGCGCGGGCGTAGATGCCGGGGGAGGCGTGGCCCTGGATGTAGAGCTGGTCGCCGCTGCCGTCCCCCTCCTTGCCGCGGAAGAAGTGGTTGAAGCCGGTCTCGTAGAGCCAGGCCGCCGAGGCGAAGGTGGCGATGTGGCCGCCGACCCCGAACCGCGAGCCACGGGTGACCATCGCGGCCGCGTTCCAGCGGTTCCACGCGGTGATCTTCGACTCCAGTTCCAGGTCGCCGTCGAACGCGGGCTCGGCGGCGGTCGGGATGGAGTTGACGTAATCGGTCTCCAGCAGCTTGGGCAGCGCGAGACCGGCGCCCTCGGCGTGCTGCAGCGAGCGGCGCATCAGGTACGCGGCGCGGTGCGGGCCGGCGGCCTGGGTGACGGCGTCCAGGGAGGCCGCCCATTCGGCGGTCTCCTCGGGGTCACGGTCCGGGAGCTGGTCGAGCTCGCTCGGAAGCTTTCCTACGGGGTCGGTCATGATCGCCGCCTTCCGGAGAGGAGGGGGGTGGAGAAGGCTCTATCTGGCAGGACAGAGCGATGGGGCCGGTGGGCCCGCGAAGTGAACTGTAAGGCGCTGATCGATGATCGATCAAAGGATTGAAGGCAAAACTTCTCGATACGAAGAAAAGTGGCATGGGGTGCCTCGAAAAGGGGCACGGAGTGACGCGAAATAGCGTGCAAATAGGGCGCTGACCTGCACGGAAGAGCAGGTCGGGCGCCAGATGATCGGACGGCTGTACGGGCTTAGGCCCGGGGCGCGCAGCCCAGCACATGCGCCTTCACCAGCGCCCCGATCTGCGGGTCCTCGGCGAGGAACGCGTCGATGAGCGCCTGGTGCTCCTCCGCGTACGACTTCTGCACCGTGCCCAGCCAGCGGATGGAGAGGGCCGTGAACACCTCGATGCCCAGCCCCTCCCAGGTGTGCAGCAGCACCGCGTTCCCGGCGGCCCGCACCATCTCCCGGTGGAAGCCGACCGTGTGCCGCACCTGCGCCTCGCCGTCGGCCAGCCGGTCCGCCTCGTACAGCGCGACCACGTGCGGGGCCAGCGCCGAGCAGTCCTGGCCGAGCCGGGGGGCCGCCAGCTCCGCCGCGATCTGCTCCAGGCCGGCCCGGACCGGGTAGCTCTCCTCCAGGTCGGCGGCGGTGAGGTTGCGGACCCGGACGCCCTTGTTGGGGGCCGACTCGATCAGCCGGAGCGTCTCCAGCTCGCGCAGCGCCTCGCGCACCGGCGTCTGGCTGACCTCCAGCTCAGTGGCGATCCGGCGCTCCACGATCCGCTCGCCCGGCTTCCAGCGCCCGCTGACGATCCCCTCCACGATGTGCTCGCGGATCTGTTCGCGCAGCGAGTGGACGACGGGCGGGGTCATGAGGTGCTCCTTCAGGGCAGACCGGTGCTGCCTACATCATCACGGTGGCGGTGGGCCTCCCGGGCTGTTTAGACAATACGGCGGCGCCCCCGCCCGGAAGAGTTCCGGACGGGGGCGCCGCTGGTGAGGCTGGTTACAGCGGGGTCGTTCAGAGGCCGAGCTCGACCTCGAACTCACCGGCCTCCAGGATCGCCTTGACCGCGGTCAGGTAACGGGCGGCGTCCGCGCCGTCCACCAGACGGTGGTCGTAGGAGAGCGAGAGGTACGTCATGTCGCGCACCGCGATGGTCTCGCCGAGGTCCGGGTGGTCGATGACCACCGGACGGCGGACCGTCGCGCCGATGCCCAGGATGGCGGCCTGGTTCGGCGGCACGATGACCGTGTCGAACAGGGCCCCGCGCGAACCGGTGTTGCTGATGGTGAAGGTGGCGCCGGACATGTCGTCCGGCGTCAGGCCGCCACCGCGCGCCTTGCCCGCGAGCTCCGCGGTCTTCTTGGAGATACCGGCGATGTTCAGGTCGCCCGCACCCTTGATGACCGGGGTCATCAGACCCTTCTCGGCGTCCACGGCGATGCCGATGTTCTCCGAGTCGAAGTACGTGATGGTGCCCTCGTCCTCGTTGATCCGGGCGTTGATGACCGGGTGGGCCTTCAGCGCCTGGGCCGCCGCCTTCACGAAGAACGGCATCGGGGACAGCTTGACGCCCTCACGGGCGGCGAAGGAGGCCTTCGCCTGGTTGCGCAGCTTCATCAGCTTGGTGATGTCGACCTCGAGGACCGAGGTCAGCTGGGCCTGCGAGTGCAGCGCCTTCATCATGTTCTCGCCGATGACCTTGCGCATGCGGGTCATCTTGACCGTCTGACCGCGCAGCGGGGAGGCCTCCAGCTTCGGCGCCTTGGCGGCCGCCGGAGCAGCTGCCGGGGCCGGAGCGGCTGCGGCGGCCTTGGCGGCCTCCGCGGCGGCGACGACGTCCTGCTTGCGGATACGGCCACCGACGCCGGTGCCCTTGACCGCGCTCAGGTCCACGTTGTTCTCGGACGCGAGCTTGCGGACCAGCGGCGTGACGTACGCGCCGTCGTCACCGGAAGGCGCGGCCGGAGCGGCCGGCGCCGGGGCGACGGGGGCGGGCTGCGCCGGAGCCGGAGCCGGGGCCGGAGCGGCGGGAGCCGCCGGGGCCTGGACCGGAGCC
>NZ_JAAGMH010000054.1:0-77831 GCF_010548505.1 Streptomyces sp. SID14515
CCCCGCAAGCCCCGCAAGCCCCGCAAGCCCCGCAAGCCCCGCAAGCCCCGCAAGCCCCGCAAGCCCCGCAAGCCCCGCAAGCCCCGCAAGCCCCGCAAGCCCCCCGGCCCCGGCCCCGCCCTCCGCGAGTCCGGCGCCCTCCGGCCCGCCTCCCGTCCCCCGGCGCAGGCCCGTCGGGGCCGTCGACCTGACGCCCGCGCCGGGAGCCGTTCCGCCGCCCCCCGGCGGCTACCCGGTGCCGGTCCGCTACGGCTACCCGGAGACCCCCGCCGAGACCACCACCCGGCTGCGGCCGGTCCGGCCCCGGCAGCGGTGGCGTACCGTCGCGGCCGCCGCCTGCGTCGTGCTCGGGCTCGGGCTGATCGGCGGGGCGGCCACCGGAGCCTGGCTGACCGGCGACTCCTCGGCCGAGACCACCCGGAACCCGTACACCACCGCCCGCGACGCCTGGCACAGCGTCCCCGTCGACACGCTGTTCCCGCGCACCCTCCAGGGCAAGGGCGCGGGCCCCGGCTCCACCCACCGCACCTGGACCCGGCTCGCCGTCGCCGCCGACAGCACCTGCACCGACGGACTCGACCCGCTGCTCCTGACCACGCTCCGGTCCGTCGGCTGCGAACGGCTGGTGCGCGCCACCTACACCGACGCCACCCGCTCCGCCGTCACCACCGTCGGCCTGGTCTTCACCGAGGCCGACGCGCCGGGCATGGAGGCCCTGCGCACCCGGTTCACCGAGCAGAAGCTCGGCGCGCGCAAGGACCTCATGCCGCGGACGTACGCCCCCGAGGGCACCCCCGCGGCCTCCTTCGGCGACAAGCAGCGCGCCAGCTGGACGGTCAACCCGCTCACGGAGATCCCGGTCGTCGTCCTCGCCGTCTCCGGCTTCGCGGACGGCCGCCCCGTCGCCGAACCGCAGCCCGCGCCCGACGCCATGGCACCGGGCGCGGCGACGGACATCGCCCAGGCCGGGCTCGGCCACGAGGCGAAGGGCATCGCGGACCGGGTGGAGCGCGGACTGCGCACGACCGTCGCCGAACTCACGGAGCAGCCCGGATGACCCGACGACCCCACCGCGTCCTCGCCGCGGTCTGCGCCGCCGCCGTCCTCGCCCTCACCCCCGTCGCGCCCGCCCACGCGGACGCCATCCGCGACCAGCAGTGGGCTCTGAAGGCCCTGCACACGGACCGGGCCTGGCAGACCACCCGGGGGCAGGGCGTCACCGTCGCCGTGCTGGACACCGGGGTCGACGACGCCCACCCCGACCTGACGGGCCAGGTGCTCCCCGGCAAGGACCTCGTGGGCTTCGGCGCGGCCCGGGGCGACTCCTCCTGGGCCCTGCACGGCACCGCGATGGCCGGCATCATCGCCGGACGCGGCAACGGCCCCGGGCGCGCCGACGGCATCCTCGGCATCGCCCCCGAGGCCCGGATCCTGCCGGTCCGGGTGATCCTGGAGTCCAAGGACCCGGCCCGCGCCAAGGCCCGCAAGTCGCGCGGCACCGCCCTCGCCGACGGCATCCGCTGGGCCGCCGACAACGGCGCGGACGTCATCAACCTCTCCCTGGGCGACGACAGCAAGTCCGCCCACCCCGACCCCGGCGAGGACGCGGCCATCCAGTACGCCCTGTCCAAGGGCATCCCGGTGGTCGCATCGGCGGGCAACGGCGGCGAGAAGGGGGACCGGATCTCCTACCCCGCCGCGTACCCCGGAGTGATCGCGGTCGCCGCCGTCGACGAGTACGGCACCCACGCCTCGTTCTCCACCCGCCGCTGGTACGCCACCGTCAGCGCCCCCGGCGTCGACATCGTGGTCGCCAACCCGGACGGGCACTACTACATCGAGTGGGGCACCTCGGCCGCCGCCGCGTTCGTCTCCGGCGCGGTCGCCCTGGTCCGTGCCGCCCACCCCGGTCTCGGCCCGGCCCAGATCAAGAAGCTGCTCGCCGACACCGCCCGCGACGCCCCCGCCCAGGGCCGCGACGACGCCCGCGGCTACGGCATCGTCGACCCGGCGGAGGCCATCGAGGCGGGCTCCCGGCTGCGCCCGGCCGACGTGGGGGACCTGGACGCCAAGGCCGCCCCGGCCGGACACCGCGGGCGGTACTTCGGCGACGGCCCGGACCCGGCCCCGGCCGCCGACGGAACGGTCAACTGGGCGGCTCCGCTCGCCGGCGGCCTCGGCGCGGTGCTGCTGGCGGCCGCCGTCGTCCTGTGGCGCGGCCGGAACGCCTCCGGCCGCCGCTGAGCCCTGCCCGGACCGCGGCCTCACCGCCCCGCCCCGGGCAGGGCTTCCGCCCGGTCGCGCGCGCCCGGCTCCGGTTCCGGCTCCCCGGCGGGTCCGTCACCACCCGGTGCGGCCCCCCGGTACACCACGGCCACCGCCACCAGGCCGAGGGCCAGCCCGAGCGCGGTCCGCGGCCCGAACGGCTCCCCGAACATCAGAGCGCCCCAGACCGCCGTGACCGGGGCCATCAGGAACATGAGCGTGTTGACCGCGGTGACGCCCGAGCGCCGCAGGATCAGCCAGTACAGCCCGTACCCGCCGAAGGTGGACAGCACCACCAGCCAGCCGACCGCGCCCCAGAACGCGAGCTCGGCGGGCGGCAGCGCGGTCCCGGTGCCGACGGCGAGCGCGGTGAAGATCACGGTGCTGGCGGCGCAGTGGACGGTCAGCGACACCGAAGGGGCCACCCGGGTGGCGGAACGGCTTTCCAGGAAGGTGGCGGCCACCAGCGCCAGCATGCCGACGAACGGCAGGGCGTAGGCCCACCAGGCCACCCCGGCGGCGGCCGAGGCGTCGGCCAGCGTGACCACGGCGACCCCGCTCACCCCCAGGCACAGGCCGAGCCACTGCCGGGCGGTGACGTACTGGCGCAGCAGCGGTCCGGCCAGCGCCCCCGCCACCAGGGGCTGGACCCCGTCGATCAGGGCCGTGGTGCCCGTGGAGACCCCGAGCTGGATCGCGTAGTAGACGGTCAGCAGATAGCCGCTCTGCGACAGCGCGCCGATCACGGCCTGCCGGGCCACGTCCCGTACGCCCAGGCCCCGCCAGGAGGCCCGTGCCACGGTCACCGCGACCGCGACCAGGACGACCGTCAGCGGCAGGAACCGCCACATCAGGATCGTGAGCGCGGACGCGTTGCCGGCGCCGAGCTTCGCCCCGATGAACCCGGAACTCCAGCACAGCACGAAGGCGACCGGAAGCAGGACGTTCATGATGCACGCACCTCGCTATACAGATCGGTATACCTGCCCTCGACTATA
Source organism: Streptomyces sp. SID14515 (assembly GCF_010548505.1). Taxonomy (NCBI): domain Bacteria; kingdom Bacillati; phylum Actinomycetota; class Actinomycetes; order Kitasatosporales; family Streptomycetaceae; genus Streptomyces; species Streptomyces sp. SID14515. Next base: position 3,264 of record NZ_JAAGMH010000054.1, read on the forward strand.
CAGATCGGTATACTCGGTGGCATGGATGCCGGTACTTCGAACGAGCTGCGACGGATCACCATGACGCCTGCCGCGCGACGGGCCCTGGCGGCCGCCGAGCGGCTGTTCTACGAGCGGGGCATCCACGCCGTCGGGGTGGACCTGATCGCCGCCGAGGCCGGGGTGACCAAGAAGACGCTCTACGACCGCTTCGGCTCCAAGGAGCAGATCGTCGTGGAGTACCTCGCCGGCCGCGACGAACGCTGGCGTGTCCTGCTCGCCGAGCGCCTCGACGCCGCACCGCCCGAGCCGAAGGCGCGCGTCCTGGCCGTCTTCGACGCCTCGCGCGCCTGGATGGCGGACAACGGCTCCAAGGGCTGCAGCATGATCAACGCCCATGCGGAGATCAGCGACCCGTCCCACCCGGCGCACGCGGTCATCACCGGCCAGAAGCGGTGGATGCTGGACCTGTTCACCCGGCTCGCCCAGGGGCTCGACGGCCTCGGCGCCGACGCGGCCGACCGGCTGGGCCGGACGCTGATGCTGCTGCACGAAGGAGCCCTCGCCGCCCACGGCCTGAAGGTCTTCCCCGACCCCGTCGCCCACGCCCGCGACGAGGCGCGCGCCCTACTGACCGGGGCGACCGAGAGCTGAGCCCCCGCCCCCGCTCGCCACCTGCGGGCGAGCCGCGAGGGGCCAGGCACTACCCTCGTCCCGTGGAGCTCAAGAACATTCCGGACCCCGGTTTCTCCGACGACGACGGCTCGGCGTCCCCCGCCCTGACCAGGGCCCTGGACGCCTGGTCCCGGGACCGGAGCGCCGTCGGCCCGGTCCTCGCGGCACTCCAGGGCGCCCGGCTCCTGGTCCCCGTCGTCGCCGTCCTCGGCGAGGTCGAGGAGGACGAGAAGGGGCTCCGGCGCGAGAAGACCAGCGACATGGCCGTGCCCACCCTCCGGGCCGGCGACCGGCGCGCGCTGCCCGCCTTCACCTCCACCGCCTCGCTGGCGCTCTGGGACCCGGAGGCGCGCCCCGTCGCCGTACCGCTGCACCAGGCGCTCCAGGCCGCCGCCCACGAGAAGGCCGACACCGTCGTGCTGGACCTCGCCGGGCCCGTCGCCTTCGAGCTGAGCGGGCAGGCGCTCCTTGCCCTTGCCGAGAACCGCACCTCCACCGACCCGCTCCAGGACCCCGCCGTCATCGAGGCCGTACGGGAGACCGTGGCCGCCGACCCCGCCGTGGTCCGCGCCCACCTCGGGCCCGGCAGCGCGGACGGCACCCTCGCGCTGGTCCTCGCCCCGGACGCGGTGCCCGCCGAGGCGGCCCGCCGCATCGCCGGTGCGCTCTCGGTCAGCGAGGTGCTGCGGGCCCGACTGGTGAACGGCCTGGACCTGGCCCTTCTCCCCGCCGGCACGGCCACTCCGGGAGAGCCCCTCTTCGCGCGCTGACGCGGCGGGGCTGTCGGGCCCGCCCCGGCCCGACGAGCGCGAAGCGCCCACCGCCGTGAGAATGATCGGGAATCCGGAGAAATCCGGCCGACCGACCAAGCTCGCGAGGTGGTTGCATGAAGACGCGGATCGTGGCGTCAGAGTTCCTCGGCACCCTGCTGCTGGTGTTCTTCGCCGTAGGGTCCGCGGTGGTCGCCGTCGAATACCTCGGCACGGTGGGCATCGCCCTCACCTTCGGCTTCACCCTGCTCGCGCTCGCCTACGCGCTCGGCCCGATCTCCGGCTGTCACGTCAACCCCGCGGTGACGCTGGGCATGCTGATGGCCGGCCGGATCGACCTCCGTACGGCCGTCGAGCGCTGGGTGGCCCAGATCCTCGGCGCGATCGTCGGCGCGGCCCTGCTGTTCCTGCTGGCCAAGCAGATCCCTGGCCTTGAGACCAGTGGCGAGTTCGGCACCAACGGCTACGACGACCGGTCGGCCGTCGGCATCAACATCGGCGGCGCGTTCCTCGCCGAGGTGGTGCTCACCTTCCTGCTCGTCTACGTCGTCCTCGCGGTGACCCACAAAGTGGCGGTCACCGGCTTCGACGGACTGCCCATCGGCCTGGCGCTCGCCGCGATCCACCTGGTGGGCATCCCGCTGACCGGCACCTCGGTCAACCCGGCGCGCAGCCTCGGCCCGGCGCTCTTCGCGGGCGGCGCGGCCCTCTCCCAGCTCTGGCTGTTCCTCGTCGCACCCCTGGTCGGCGGAGTGATCGCCGCCTACGCCCACCGGCTCACCCACCCCTTCCCCAACGTGCTGCCCGAAGAGACGGAGGACGCCGCCTGAGGAGCCGCACACGCGGGAGCCCGCCGCCCCACGGGGGGACGGCGGGCTCCTTCGCGTACGGGGGAGGGCGACGGTTCCGACGTCGGCCGGTTGCACGGGCGCTTGGGCGCGCCGTCAGGTGTGCAGTGCGAGGAAGGCGGCTAGTTCCTCGGCGTAGGCGCGGGGGTCGGCATTCCAGGCGCCGGTGTGGCTCGCCCCTTCCACGGTGACGAGTTCGACCTTGTCGGGCCAGTCATGGGCGAACTCGGCGCTGCTGGCGTACGGCACGACGGTGTCTCCGGTGCCGTGGAAGAGCAGGACGGGCTGTTCCGGCCCGCCGCCGCGCCGGTTGGCGGCCAGGGCGTCGACATCGTCGAAGTCGACGCCGGAGCGCAGCCCGACGATCCCGGCCTGGAGAGCGGCGACGGGAGCGGGGAGACCGAGACCGTCGGCGATGGTGTCGAAGGTCGCGCGGTAGTCGAGGGCGGGCGAGTCGAGGACGACGGCGCGTACGGCGCTGGTGTCTTCTGCGCGTTGGAGGTAGGTCTCGACGATGCCGCCGCCCATGGAGTGGCCGAGCAGCACGACGCCGGTGGCCCCTTGGGCGCGGGCGTAGCGGACGGCGGCGTCGAGGTCGCGCCATTCGGTGTCGCCGAAGTGGCGGGTGTTGCTGCCGTCCCGCGGTGCGCCGGGATCGTTGCGGTAGGTGATGTCGAGAACAGGGTGGCCGAGGTCGTGCAGTTGGGGCATGGTGCGCAGTCCCGCGGCGCGTCCGGCGCCGAGGCCGTGGACCTGGATGACCCAGGTGGTGCCGGAGCCGGGGAGGAACCAGGCGGGCATCGGGCCGAGTTCGCCGGGATAGGTGACCTCCTGGTGGGCGAGGCCGAGGGCTTGCTCCGGATCGGAGTTCCAGACGGTGACGATGACCTTCGCTTCGGCGCCCGGGGCGGGCGAGGCTTCGGAGGTGAGTTCGCGGGTGACGGTGTCGTCGTCGGAGGAGAGGACGGGGCCCAGGGTGCCGTGGTGGCGCAGGTCGGTCTCCTCGTCCTGCCAGATCAGCCCGAATACGCCGGTGCAGCGGCTGTCGGCGGTGGCGGGGAGGGTCACTTCGCCCGGTGCGGAGGCGACGATGTAGGTGTTGAGCGGGGTGTCGTCCATGGGGCGGACGAGCCTGCCCGCGGCGAGCCAGAGCAGTCCGGCGGTGGCGCAGAGGGCGAGGGCGAGGACGCTCACGAGACCGACGACCAGACGTCGGCGCAGTCGGGAACGACGGGTTCGGCGGCCGGACGCGGGGGTCTGTGGGGCGGCTTCGGATCTGGCGGCCTCCTGGGCGGAGGTTTCCGGAGCAACGGCCTCCGGAGCGGTGTGCTCGGGTGGGGTGCGGTCGTGGGGCATGGGCGGTGACGGTTCCCGGTTCATGAGCGCTTGAGGGTGGTGGGGTCGGTGGGGCCGGTTCATGAGTGCTTGAGGGCGGTGCGGGTGAGGCGGCCCGAGGCGCCGTTCGGGCAGGGGCCACCAGGTGGCGGCCGCGCGACGCGCATGGCGCCGACTCCCTCACCTCTATGCCGGATAGGGCAGCAGGCCGGCGTCGATCCCTTCCCAGGCTGTCCTCAGCTCGGCCACCAGTCGCGGTTCGTGTGCCGACCGGTCGGCACACTCCCGCTGGTCCTGCTCCATGTCGTAGAGCGAGTCCTTGTCGTCCTTGTGCGGGAACCTGGCCTTGGCAGCGCGGTGGTACTTCCACTTGCCGCGGCGCAGGGCCCGCTCCTCGCGGGTGCGCCAGAAGAGGTCCCGTTCGGGTGCCTTCTCGCCGCGCAGCAGGTATCCGGTGAGGCTCATGCCGTCCAGCGGGGTGGCCGGGTCGGGGCGGGCTCCGGCGACGTCGAGGAAGGTGGCGGTCCAGTCCGGGGTGAACACGGGTACGCGGCTGACCTGGTGACCGTCGACACGGGCGGGCCACCGCAGGATGGCCGGTACCCGGATTCCGCCTTCGAGTAGCGCGTACTTGCCTCCGGTCAGCGGCCAGCTGTTGGAGTAGCGCTCCCCGCCGTTGTCGCTGGAGAAGACGACGAGGGTGTCGCGTTCCTGCCCCGAGCGTTTCAGGGCCCGCATGACCTCGCCGACGGAGCGGTCGAGGTTCTCGACCATCGCCCGGTACGTGGCCAGGGACCCGCCGTCCAGATGCGCGAGGGCGAGTTGGGCCTGTTCGAGCGGTAGTCCGAGGACGAGCCGCTCCAGCCGCTCGGCCTCCTCCGTGTCGCCCTCGGCGATCCAGGGCCAGTGCGGGGTGGTGAAGTTGAGGTTGAGCAGCCACGGCCTGTCGTGGTCGCGGGCGATGAACTCGCCCGCCCGCTCGGTGAGGACCCGTGTGTAGTAGCGCAGGTCCTTGTAGGGCGTCTCGCCCTCGTACAGGTCGTAGACCCTGTCGCTGGTGAGCTTCGAGTAGTACTCCAGGGCGCCGCCGAAGTTCCCGAAGAACTCGTCCCAGCCCGACCGGGTGGGGGAGTGGTCCGGCAGGAAGCCGCAGTGCCACTTTCCGATCATCGCCGCCCTGTACCCGGCTCGGCCCAGGAGTGAGGCCAGCGTGGAATGGGAGGGTTCGAGACCGACGGCGGACCTCTCCACGATGGGCTCCTCCAACCCGGCCTCCGTACGCCCCGGATAGCGGCCGGTGTAGAGGCTGAGCCTGGTGGGCGAGCAGGTCGAGGACCCCGCGTAGCCGTCGGTGAACCGCACGCCCTGCGAGGCGAGCCGGTCGAGGTGGGGGGTCTTGATGTGCGGCGAGCCGTAGCAGGCGAGATCGGCCCAGCCGAGATCGTCGGCGAGTATGCAGAGCAGGTTCGGCCTCTTGGCCCTTCGGCCCGTGGCGGCCCGGAAGGGCCGCTCCGCGGTGGCCCCGGACGCGGTCGGCGCCGCGTGGGCCACCGAGGCGGGCGGACCCACCACAGCGGCGGCGGCCCCTGCTCCGACCGCACCTCCGAAGGCTCGGCGCGACAGGTTCTGTTCAGGCTTTGGCACGGTTGGCTCCTTGTGCCGGGCGGGACACGGAGTCGGTGCTGCCCGGAAGTTGGGAAGACAGGGCGAGAGCATGAAGCGGTGAGGCAGCTCGACGGGGCCGGCCATGCGCCGTGGCGCCTGTCCGTTTCCGAGGAACTGCCGTTGCCGGTATCAGCTTGGCCACCGCGACGATCGCGCATTCATCTCCGGTGGCCCCCTTCTGTGTGTTCTCTGGGAATCCCCTGGCTCGCAGGCGGGTGAAGAACGGGGCAATCCGGTCGCTTTCTTGACAGCGGCCGGGCCGGATACCCAGGAAATTCCCAGGAACTCTCCGAAAGCGGCGAAGTCCGGTTGGGAGAGTGCGGCCACGCCGGCGGACGACGGCGTCGGCGGACGTGACGTTCGCCTTCCCGGACATGACGTTCACCGGACCCCTGTGCGCGGGTGCCGTGCGACTGCCCGTCAAGGTCGTCCGCCCGGTGGCCTCCCGTAAATCGAACCCTTCCCAGGAGCCACACGTGGCAGCCCTTCTCCACCGACTCGGCCGGTTCGCCCACCGGCGCCGCTATCTCGTGGTCCTGCTGTGGATCTGCCTGCTCACGCTGGGCGGTGTGGCCGCGGCTCAGGCCCCCGCCGCCGGGCCCACGTCCTTCGCCATGCCCGGCACCGAGTCCCAGCGGGCCTACGACCTGATCGACGAGCGGTTCGAAGGGCAGCGGGCCGACGGCGCCACGGCACGGGTGGTCTTCAAGGCGCCGGAAGGCGGCAGGATCACCGACCCGGACCTGCGCGACGTGGTCGCGACCACCGTCGACGAACTCGCCGCCGGACCCGAAGTGGCCCAGGTGACCGACCCGTTCGAGGCCAGGACCGTCAGCGCCGACCGGTCGGCCGCGTACGCCCAGGTGACCTACGAGGTCTCCGGCACGGAACTCTCCGAGCAGACCCGCCGGGCCCTCGCCGACACGATGGCGAAAGCCTCCCGTTCGGGCCTGACGGTCGAGGCCGGGGGCACCGCCCTCAAGGGAGAACGGGGATCCCACACGGCCGAGCTCGTCGGACTCGCCGTCGCCGCAGTCGTCCTGCTGATTACCCTGGGGTCGCTGCTCGCCGCCGGGCTGCCGCTGATCACCGCGCTCATCGGCGTCGGCATCGGCGTGTGCTCCATCACCGCCCTGGCGTCGACGTTCGCACTGGACTCCACCACGTCCGTGCTGGCCACGATGCTGGGGCTGGCCGTAGGCATCGACTACGCCCTGTTCATCGTGTCGCGCTACCGCGGTGAGCTGGCCGACGGGCGGCTGCCGGAGGACGCGGCCGGACGGTCGCTCGGTACGGCGGGCTCGACAGTGGTCTTCGCCGGTCTGACGGTGGTGATCGCGCTCGCGGGCCTGGCCGTGGTCGACATCCCGCTGCTCACGAAGATGGGCGTCGCGGCGGCGGGGACCGTGCTGCTGGCCGTACTCGTCGCGCTGACTCTCGTCCCCGCACTCCTGGGTGTGGCCGGCGGCCGCATCAAGGCACCGAGGACGCGGAACAAGTCGGCGAACCCCGAGCCCATGGACGGCTCCGGCACACCGCGGGCATCGAACATGGGCGGCCGCTGGGCGTCGTTCGTGATCCGCCGCCCCGTGGCCGTGCTGGTGGCCGGCGCGGCCCTGCTGTGCACGCTCGCCGTCCCGGCGGCGTCCATGCGACTGGGGCTGCCCGATGAGGGCTCACAGTCGGTGGCCGGCACGCAGCGCAGGGCGTACGACCTCATCTCGGAGAACTTCGGCCCCGGCTTCAACGGACCGCTCCTCGCCGTCGCCGACGCGCGAGGAAGCGACGACCCGAAGCGGACCGTGGACGAACTCACCACCGTCATGAAGGACATCGACGGAGTCGCCACCGTCGGCCCGCCCCGCTTCGACGACGCCGGCGACACGGCCATGATCACCGTCATCCCCGCAGCACGTCCCGGAAGCGCCGGGACAGAGGCCGCGGTCCACGCCATCCGCGCCGCGGGCGGCGACGTCATGAACGACGGCGGCGGCCGGTTGATGGTGTCCGGCAGCACGGCGATGAACGTCGACGTGTCGCAGAAGCTGAACGACGCTCTCCTGCCCTACCTCGCCCTCGTCGTCGGACTCGCCTTTCTCCTGCTCACCCTGGTCTTCCGCTCTCTCGCCGTGCCGCTGAAGGCCGCCCTGGGCTTCCTGCTCTCCGTCGCCGCCTCGCTGGGCGCGGTCGTCGCGGTCTTCCAGTGGGGCTGGCTCTCCTCGTTGCTGGGCGTCACCGACCCGGGGCCGGTGATGTCGATGATGCCGATCTTCATGGTCGGAATCGTCTTCGGCCTCGCCATGGACTACGAGGTGTTCCTGGTCACCCGCGTCCGCGAGGCGTACGTCGGCGGGCGGACGGCCCGTGAAGCGATCACCGCCGGATTCCGCCACAGCGCCCGTGTGGTGACGGCCGCGGCCCTGATCATGATCGCCGTGTTCGCCGGCTTCATGGGGGCGGACGAGCAGATGGTTAAGACCATCGGCTTCGGCCTGGCCGTCGCGGTGTTCATCGACGCCTTCATCGTGCGGATGACCCTTGTTCCGGCCGTACTGGCACTCATGGGCGACCGGGCGTGGTGGCTTCCCCGCCGGCTCGACGCCGTCCTCCCCCACCTGGATGTCGAAGGGGACGGCCTGCGGGTCGAAGAGAAGCACCAAGAAGGCTCCGTGCTCGCGCACGGCACCCGTTCCTGACGGCCGAATGCCGAATACAGAAAGAACGCTCCTGATGCCCATCCTGTCGAAGAAGAACACCTCCCCGGAACCCATGCCGAAACGCCCAGGAACGGTCGCCGGCCACCTCCTGGAAGGCGTGGGTTCCGTGGTCGTCGCCGTCCTGGCGATGGCGCTCGTGGGGTACGCGGCTCTGCGGAGTCTGCACGCCGAATCGATCGGCACGCCGACTCAGCTGGTGCCGCTGCTCCTGGCCATGGCGGTCGGCGGCTCGCTGACGCTGTCGTCGGCGGGCGGCGCTCCGGCCGTGGGCGACGGAGCGGCCGGCGGCGGGCCGGGTGGTCTCCTCGGAGGCGGGGGAGGCTCCGGTGGTATACGCCTGGAGGTGACCGGCGGTCTGGACCTCATGCCGCTGTCGCTCACGCTCGTCGGCTCCGTGGTTCTCGCCGCGCTCTTCTTCCGGCCGCTCCGGCGACGGGTGAGGCCGACCGGGCCCATGCTCGGCGCTCGCTGCGGAGGGGCGGCGCTCGCCGCGGTGACGCTGTTCGCCGTGGCCGCCTCCCGGGCGTCCGGGACGCTGCGGTTGCCGGAGTACGTCACCTCGCGGCTCGGCGAGGGCAAGGGCGGCGGTCGCGCCGGGGGGCGGGGACTGAGCGACGCGATGAAGGACGTCGCCGTCGATGTCGACGCCGGAGCGGTCGCCGCCCAGGGACTGGCCTGGGCGTCCGTCGTCCTGCTGATCGGCTGGGTCGTCGCCCGCCGTACCACCCTGCCCCGTGGTCTCGCGGCGTCCTCGCTCCGGCTCCGGTGGAACCCGGCGGCCTCCGCGGTCGTCGGCGTCCATCTGACGCTGGCCCTCGTCCCGCTGCTGCTGTCCGCAGCCCTGGCCGCCGTGGCGCTGGGAGGTCGCGATCTGCCGGGCGCGACCGGCAAGGCCGTCGGTGGGCTGCTGCTCCTGGCGCCCAATCTCCTGACCATCCTGCTCACCGCAGGCCAGGGCTACGCCTGGCAGGGGACCATGGAGAGGGATCAGGGCAGCGGCGGCCTCGCGGGCATGTTCGCGGGCCGGGCCGAGGCGGCAGCCGAGTCGGCTCCCCGCGGCAGGAACGTGATGGACGTGGCCGTCGCGGGGATCCCCGTGTGGGCCGTCGGGCTGGCCCTGCTGCTGGCCACACTGCTCGTCTGCGGCTATGTCGCCACCGCGCGCACCCCTCGCCCCACCCCGCGTGAGGCCGCGGACGCGCTCCTCGGCCACCATCTGCGGATCGCGGTGCGCATCGGCGTCGTCACGTCCCTGGGCACGGTCCTCGCGTCCTGGCTCACCACGGCTTCCGGCGGATTCGGCGTCGGTATCATGGGCATGCGATTGGGCGGCGCCACCGCCGACCTCGGCGGGGACTGGGTCCTGGCCTGTCTCACCGGAAGTCTGCTCGGCACCGCCGCAGGCTACGCTGGAAGCCGTCTCCATCGCGTACTGCGCATGCGGCGACCCGCCACGGCTCCTGTCGTGAAGCGCCGCCCCGGCCCGAGCCCGTCCGCGCCGGCGGACCGCGCGTCCGCGGCCGCCGCAGCCAAGAGCCCGTGAACGCGCCACCAGGCGACCGACCCTGTCCAGGATGCCGACGATGACCACGCCCTCCCCGACGTCCGGCGGAAATCTGCTCGTCGTCGACGACGAGCAGACCGTCCGGGAGCTGCTGCCGACCGCACTGCGCTACGCCGGCTTCACCGTGGACACGGCCGCCACCGGCGAACAGGCCCTGGACAGGGCGGCGCAGCACCCACCGGACCTGGTCCTGCTCGACGTGATGCTCCCCGACATGGACGGCTTCGAAGTGATCCGACGCCTCCGTGAGCAGCCGAACGCGGCCACGACCGACCGGCTGGGTCCCGTTCCCGTCATCTTCCTCACCGCCCGCGAAGCGACCCGGGACAAGGTCAACGGACTCCTGCTGGGCGGAGACGACTACGTCACCAAGCCGTTCGACCTCGAGGAGCTGATCGCCCGGATCCAGGCGATTCTGCGGAGGACCAAGGGAAATCCCCACGCGACCTTGAAGATGGCCGACCTCGAACTCGACCCGGACGGGCATCAGACCACCCGAGGAGGCGTGCCCGTCCGCCTTTCGCCCACCGAGTTCCGGCTGCTGCACTTCCTTCTCTCGAATCCCGGGAGCACCGTGTCCAAGTCGCAGATTCTCGAACACGTATGGCGATACGACTTCGGCGGCGATCCCAGCATCGTGGACACCTACATCAGCTATCTACGGCGCAAGATCGAAAAGGGCGGGCCGAAACTCATCCACACCGTCCACGGAATCGGATACGTGATGCGCGGCCCGCGCACGTGAGGGTGCGCACCGTGGCATCGCGGATCCGGCGGGCGGTGAACCGGTACTCTCTGCGCGCGCGTCTGCTGTTCCTGGCTGCGACGCTGCTGGCCGTCGGCCTGGTGACCAACGCGTTCTTCGTGAGCGGCGCGCTGAGCGGGTACCTGATGGAGCAGGCCGACTCCCGCCTCAAGGTCACCACGCAGATCTGTGCCCGGCTTCCCGTCGCCGCGCTGGAAGCCTCACAGGGCGCCGAGCGCGTTCCCCCGCAGTGGAGCCAGTTCAGCAACCCTGTGGTCGTCTACGTGGACGATCGGGGCACGGTCCTCGATCGGATACCACCACCGCGGAAGCTTCCTCGGGGGAGTGGGCCCGACCTTCCCGACCTCGACGCCCACGCCGTCGACGCGCGGAAGGGCGATCCGTTCACCGTCGGCTCCCGGAACGGGCCGGGGCGGTGGCGGGTCATGGCCGTGCCCTACACCTCGGTCACCGGTGCCCCGGCCGACGGTGGCTCCCGGCCCGACAACGTGATCGTGGCGGCGTCCCTCTCCCACGTCGACGACACGGTGAGCGAGATCCGCACGATATCCGTCACCGTGGGCAGTGTCCTGCTCTGCCTCCTCACGGCGGTCGGCTGGCTGGCCGTGCGCTCGGGCCTGCGTCCGCTGGCCCGTATCGAGGAGACCGCGGCGGCCATCGCGCACGGCGACTTCTCCCGCCGTGTCCCGGCCCTGGCCGGGCCGCGAACCGAGACGGGCCGGCTCACCACATCGCTCAACGGCATGCTCGTCCAGATCGAGACGGCCTTCCAGGCCAGGGAAGAGGCCGAGGCGCGCATGCGCCGCTTCGTCGCCGACGCCAGCCACGAGATGCGCACCCCTCTGGTCGGCATCAAGGGATACACCGACCTCTACCGCATGGGCGCGCTGCCGACCCGGCGGAACGTCGACGAGACGATGGAACGTATCGCCCGGGAGTCCGAGCGCCTGGGCCGACTCGTCGAGGACATGCTGCTGCTCGCGAGGCTCGACGAGGCCACGTACCTCGCCCGGCCGGGGGCCGCCGCGCCGGATCAGTATCCGCTGGAACTCGCGCCCATGGACCTGCGTACCCTCGCGGTCGACGCCCTGCACGACATCCACGCCATGGATCCCACCCGGTCCGTCACCCTGACCGGCCCGGACGCCGGCAAGGCCACCTCGGCCCCCGCCCTGGCGGACGAAGCGCGACTGCGGCAGGTGGTCAGCAATCTGGTCGGAAACGCGGTGAACCACACCCCGCCCGGCAGCGGCATCCGTGTCGGCGTCGGCTCGCTGGACGGCCACGCCGTGATCGAGATCGAGGACACGGGCCCCGGTCTGCCGGCCGATGAGCAGAAGCGGGTCTTCGAACGCTTCTACCGCGCGGACAACTCGCGCAGCCGAACAGCGGGCGGCGGCTCAGGACTCGGCCTCGCCATCGTCCACGCACTCGTCAGCGCGCACGGCGGCCGCGTCGAACTGCGCTCGGAGCCCGGGCAGGGGTGCCGCTTCCGGATTCTGCTGCCCCGGCTGGGCAGCGGGACACCGGAGACGTGAGGCCGGGCGGGCCACACGGCGGGCGCACCCGAGGCCGGGCGGGTCCGGACTGTGCGTGCCGCCGTTGCGGACCGACGGATCCGTCAGCCGTAGACGGGACCGGTGTACTTCTCGCCGGGGCCCTGGCCGGGCTCGTCCGGCACCAGCGAGGCCTCGCGGAAGGCGAGCTGGAGCGACTTCAGGCCGTCGCGCAGCGGCGAGGCGTGGAAGGTGCTGATCTCCGTGGTGCTCGCGTCCAGCAGTCCGGCCAGGGCGTGGACCAGCTTGCGGGCCTCGTCGAGGTCCTTGTGGTCCTCGCCCTCCTCCGTGAGGCCGAGCTTCACGGCGGCTGCGCTCATCAGGTTGACGGCGACCGTCACGATCACCTCGACCGCGGGGACCTCCGCGATGTCGCGGGCCATGTCGTCGAAGCCGAGGTTCTCACTGCTGGGGGTCGCGTCACTCATGACCCACACGATAAGGCCAGGCCATCGCCTTCCCGCGCGCGGGCGGCCCCCGGCCTCCTGGTGCGCGCGCCCCGGAAGGTGCGGTAGTCTGGAGGAACGACCGGCCGGACACCTATGTGCCCGGCCCACAAGTGGAGGCTCCGATCTCCCACCTGGCCGTCCGCATCGGACGGCGGGTCACCGGTCAGGCGGTCCCCATCGTTCCGTACGGACGATGGAGCCGCCCGATGCGCCCCGCGGTTGACCGCGGCGGTGCTCCGGTAGTTCATGGAGCCCCGCCTGTGTCCCGTCCGGGGCATTTTTGTCGTTCCGGCTCGGTTGGTCTTGACGTTATAAGACGTTACGCGGCTGTCCGCCAGGCGGTCGCGTGGTGCTACCGAGGAGGATCCATCAGCGCCGAGCCCCGCATCAACGACCGGATTCGCGTTCCCGAGGTCCGACTTGTCGGTCCCAGTGGCGAGCAGGTCGGGATTGTTCCGCTTGCCAAGGCCCTGGAACTCGCACAGGAGTATGACCTCGACCTGGTCGAGGTGGCGGCGACAGCCCGTCCGCCCGTGTGCAAGCTCATGGACTACGGGAAGTTCAAGTACGAGTCGGCCATGAAGGCCCGTGAGGCGCGCAAGAACCAGGCGCACACGGTCATCAAGGAGATGAAGCTCCGGCCGAAGATCGACCCGCACGACTATGACACCAAGAAGGGTCACGTCGTCCGGTTCCTCAAGCAGGGCGACAAGGTCAAGATCACGATCATGTTCCGTGGTCGTGAGCAGTCCCGCCCGGAGCTGGGCTTCCGACTGCTCCAGCGTCTCGCTTCGGACGTGGAGGACCTGGGCTTCATCGAGTCCAACCCGAAGCAGGACGGCCGGAACATGATCATGGTTCTGGGCCCGCACAAGAAGAAGACCGAAGCCATGGCCGAGGCCCGCGAGGCCCAGGCCGCCCGTAAGGCGGAGCGTCAGGGCACGACCGACGCACCGTCCGAGGACGAGACCGCTGAGGCTCCGGCCGCAGCGGCCGAGGCTCCGGCCGAGACACCTTCCGAGGCGTGACCTTCGGGGGCCGCCATCCAGGCGCCCCCGGGTCATCCCGGAATCCCATAGAGATCTGACGCCCCTGCAGTCCGGTGCCCCGCACCGTGAGGGGCGCCACTGACGAGGAGAGAACGGCGCGATGCCGAAGAACAAGACGCACAGCGGTGCCAGCAAGCGCTTCAAGATCACCGGCTCCGGCAAGGTGCTCCGCGAGAGGGCCGGCAAGCGCCACCTGCTCGAGCACAAGTCGTCCAAGAAGACCCGCTCGCTGACCGGCACGGTCGTCGTGGCTCCGGCCGACGCCAAGAAGATCAAGAAGCTTCTCGGCAAGTGAGGTTCGGCCTCCGGCTCGCCCCGGAGGCACGACCTCGATCACACCGGGACCAATTCGTTTCCGGGCCGTGTGAAGACACCCACGGCCCCGCTACAAGGAGTTAACAAGTGGCACGCGTCAAGCGGGCAGTCAACGCCCACAAGAAGCGCCGGGCGATCCTCGAGGCCGCCAGCGGCTACCGCGGTCAGCGCTCGCGTCTGTACCGCAAGGCCAAGGAGCAGGTCACCCACTCCCTGGTCTACAACTACAACGACCGCAAGAAGCGCAAGGGCGACTTCCGTCAGCTGTGGATCCAGCGCATCAACGCCGCTGCCCGCCAGAACGGCATGACGTACAACCGCCTCATCCAGGGCCTGAAGGCCGCCAACATCGAGGTGGACCGCAAGATCCTGGCCGAGCTCGCGGTCAACGACGCCAACGCGTTCGCCGCCCTCGTCGAGGTCGCTCAGAAGGCCCTCCCGAGCGACGTCAACGCCCCGAAGGCCGCCTGATCCAGGCGCCACCTTCCAGGTACGTGAACCGGACCCGCAGGCGGACGCCGTCTGCGGGTCCGGTGCGTTGCCGCTGAACCCCACCGCCGTACGCAGAGAGGCTCGCCGCCGACCATGGGCACCCCCGAACTGATCTCCCCGCGCTCCCCGCGTGTCGCCGCCGCCCGCCGGCTGGCCCGCCGCAACTTCCGCGGCAAGGAGCGCAGGTTCATCGCCGAGGGACCCCAGGCCGTCCGCGAGGCCGCCGCCCACCGGGGCGGCGACGGCGAGCCGACCCTCATCGAGCTGTTCGCCACCCCCGAGGCCGCCGACCGGTACGCCGACATCGTCGAGGCCGCCCACACGGCGGGCGCCCGGGTGCACCTGGCCGGCGACGACGTCCTCGCCGATGTCTCGCAGACCGTCACCCCGCAGGGCCTCATCGGCGTCTGCCGCTTCCTGGACACCCCGTTCCAGGAGATCCTCGCCGCGAAGCCCACCCTGGTGGCCGTTCTGGCCAACGTCCGCGACCCCGGGAACGCCGGTACGGTACTGCGCTGCGCGGACGCCGCCGGCGCGGACGCGGTGATCCTGACCGACGCCTCGGTCGACCTCTACAACCCCAAGTCCGTACGCGCCTCGGTCGGTTCGCTCTACCACCTGCCCGTCGCCGTCGGCGTCCCCGTCGAGCAGGCCGTGCAGGGCCTGCGGGACGCCGGGGTGCGCATCCTCGCCGCCGACGGCGCGGGCGCCGACGACCTGGACGACGAGCTGGACGCGGGCACCATGGGAGGCCCCACCGCCTGGGTCTTCGGCAACGAGGCCTGGGGGCTCCCCGAGGAGACCCGGGCGCTCGCCGACGCCGTCGTCCGCGTGCCCATCCACGGCAAGGCGGAGAGCCTCAACCTCGCCACCGCCGCCGCCGTCTGCCTGTACGCGTCCGCCCGCGCGCAGCGGCCGCGGCGCGCCCCCGACGCGTAAGACGAGCGCCGCCTTCACGGCCCGTCAGCACACGATCCCGGCCATTCCCGCGCCCCTCCCACCGGCGCACTCCTCTCCGCGCCCCCACAGGGTGTCGCCGGTTCACCACCGCCTAGTAGGGTGACGAACTCGGGGGCCCACTGCACCGGTTCGAGAGGTGGGGATACGGGAAGATGGCTGTCGGCATGAGCTCGCCGCGACCGGCGCACAGCACCGCACCACGCGCTGCGGGCGAGGAGCCGGACGGCCTCGGCGCCGGCATCGACCCGGACGACCTTCCCGACGGTCTCGTCGTCGCCGACGAGAGCGGGCACGTCATCTGCTTCAACGCCGCAGCCGCCCGCATCACCGCCACCCCGCGCGCCGACGCGATCGGCCGGCCCCTGGAGGCCGCCCTCCCGCTGGAGGACCTCAAGGGCAAGCGCTGGTGGGCGCTGACCGACCCGTACGGCGGACTCGCCACCCGTAACGGCCAGCCCGAGCGCAATCTGCTGCTGCCCGGCGGCCGTGAGGTCCTGGTCTCCGCCCGTTACGTACGCGAGCGGCCGACCGGCCCGGTGCGCCGGGTGGTCGTCTCCCTGCGGGGCACCGAGGCCCGTCGGCGTACCGAACGCAGCCACGCCGAGCTGATCGCCACCGTCGCCCACGAGCTGCGCTCCCCGCTGACCTCCGTCAAAGGGTTCACCGCCACCCTGCTCGCCAAGTGGGAGCGTTTCACCGACGACCAGAAGCGGCTGATGCTGGAGACCGTCGACGCGGACGCGGGCCGGGTGACCCGGCTCATCGCCGAGCTGCTCGACATCTCCCGGATCGACTCCGGCCGGCTGGAGCTGCGCCGCCAGCCCGTCGACGTCTCCGCCGCCGTGGCCCGGCACATCCAGGCGCTCATCACGGGCGGCCAGGCCCCCGAGCGCTTCCTCGTCCGCACCCGGGGGCCGCTGCCCGACCTGTGGGCCGACCCCGACAAGGTCGACCAGGTCCTCGGGAACCTCCTGGAAAACGCGGTGCGCCACGGCGAGGGAACCGTCACCATTGAGATCGCCCCCGCACCCGCGCCGGGCGCGTGCGACGAGATGGGAACGGCTGTCACCGTGAGCGACGAAGGCCCCGGCATCCCCGAGGAGTCGATGGGCCGTGTCTTCACCCGCTTCTGGCGGGGGAGCAAGCGCGGCGGCACGGGCCTGGGCCTCTACATCGTCAAGGGCATCGTCGAGGCCCACGGCGGCACGATCACCGTCGACCGGGGGCCCGGCGGCGGGGCCGAGTTCCGATTTATTCTGCCTGTGAGCATGCCCGCCTACCTGGTGTGAGCAGCCCACAGGCTCCCCGACCGTCCTGCGGCCTTTAGACTCGACCTTTGGCACCTTTGCGTCCTCCAGTCGTCGAGCGGGGTCGCGCCATCAGCCAATCGGAAGCACGGGAAGAGATGTCGGCACCGAACAAGTCGTACGACCCAGTCGAGGTCGAGGCACTGAAACCGGAAGAGATCGAGCGCATGCGGGACGAGGCGTTCGCCGCCTTCGCCGCCGCCGGCGACCTCGACGCGCTCGCCCAGGCGAAGACCGCGCACACCGGAGGTACCTCGCCCCTGTCGCTCGCCAACCGCGAGATCGGCGCCCTGCCCCCGCAGGCCAAGGCAGAGGCGGGCAAGCGCGTGGGCCAGGCCCGCGGCGCCGTCTCCAAGGCCCTGGCCGCCCGCCAGGCCGAGCTGGAGGCCGAGCGCGACGCCCGGGTGCTCGTCGAGGAGGCCGTGGACGTCACGCTGCCCTACGACCGCGTCCCGGCCGGCGCCCGCCACCCCCTGACGACCATCATGGAGCGCGTCGCGGACGTCTTCGTGGCCATGGGCTACGAGATCGCCGAAGGCCCCGAGGTCGAGGCGGAGTGGTTCAACTTCGACGCCCTGAACTTCGTGCCCGACCACCCGGCCCGCCAGATGCAGGACACCTTCTTCGTCCAGGGCACCACGCCCGACGGCAAGGCGACCGAGGGCGACGAGTCCGGCGTCGTGCTGCGTACGCACACCTCGCCCGTCCAGGCCCGCTCGCTGCTGGAGCGCAAGCCCCCCGTCTACGTGGTCTGCCCCGGCCGGGTCTACCGCACCGACGAGCTGGACGCCACGCACACCCCGGTCTTCCACCAGATCGAGCTGCTCGCCGTCGACGAGGGCCTGACCATGGCCGACCTCAAGGGCACCCTCGACCACATGGTCCAGGCGCTCTTCGGGCCGGACATGAAGACCCGGCTGCGGCCGAACTTCTTCCCGTTCACCGAGCCGTCCGCCGAGATGGACATGGTCTGCTACGTCTGCCGCGGCGAGTCCGTCGGCAACCCGGACCGCCCCTGCCGCACCTGCGGCAGCGAGGGCTGGATCGAGCTCGGCGGCTGCGGCATGGTCAACCCCAAGGTGCTCACCGCCTGCGGCGTCGACCCCCAGAAGTACAGCGGATTCGCCTTCGGGTTCGGCATCGAACGGATGCTGATGTTCCGCCACAACGTCGAAGACATGCGAGACATGGTCGAGGGTGACGTCCGGTTCACCCGGCCGTTCGGGATGGAGATCTGATGCGCGTCCCGCTTTCCTGGCTGCGGGAGTACGTCGACCTGCCGGCGACGGAGACCGGCCGTGACGTACAGGCCAAGCTCGTCTCCGTCGGCCTCGAGGTCGAGACCGTCGAGCAGATCGGCGCGGGCCTCAAGGGCCCCCTGGTCGTCGGCAAGGTCCTGACCATCGAGGAGCTGGAGGGGTTCAAGAAGCCCATCCGCTTCTGCACGGTCGACGTCGGCACGGCCAACGGCACCGGCGAACCGCAGGAGATCGTCTGCGGCGCCCGTAACTTCTCCGTCGGCGACAAGGTCGTCGTGGTCCTCCCGGGCGCGGTCCTGCCCGGCGACTTCGCGATCGCCGCCCGCAAGACGTACGGCAAGACCTCGCACGGCATGATCTGCTCCACCGACGAGCTGGGCATGGGCGACGACGGAACGCACGGCATCATCGTGCTGCCGCCGGAGCACGAGGTCGGCACCGACGCGATCGAGCTGCTCCAGCTCGTCGACGAGGTCCTCGACATCGCCGTCACCCCGGACCGGGGCTACTGCCTGTCCATGCGCGGTGTCGCCCGCGAGACCGCGACCGCGTACGGGCTGCCGCTGCGCGACCCGGCGCTCCTGGACGTGCCCGCGCCCAACGCGTACGGCTACCCGGTCCAGATCTCCGACCCGATCGGCTGCGACCGCTTCACCGCGCGCACCGTGACCGGTCTCCAGCCCGAGGCCCGCTCGCCGATCTGGATGCAGCGCCGCCTCCAGAAGGCTGGGATGCGGCCGATCTCGCTGGCCGTCGACATCACCAACTACGTGATGCTGGAGCTGGGCCAGCCGCTGCACGCCTACGACCGCACCCGGGTCGACGGGCCGATCGGCGTGCGCCGCGCCACCCAGGGCGAGAAGCTCACCACGCTGGACGGCACCGTGCGCGTGCTGGACGCCGAGGACCTGGTCATCACCGACAACCGCGGGCCGATCGGCCTCGCGGGGGTCATGGGCGGAGCCAACACCGAGATCGCCGACGCCGATGGTGAGCACGCGCTGACCACCGAGGTCGTCATCGAGGCCGCGCACTTCGACGCGATCTCGATCGCCCGCACCGCGCGCCGCCACAAGCTGTCCTCCGAGGCGTCCAAGCGCTTCGAGCGCGGCGTCGACCCGCAGGCCGCCGCCGCTGCCGCGCAGCGCACGGTCGACCTGCTGGTGCTGCTGGCGGGCGGCACCGCCGAGGCCGGGGTCACCGAGATCACCTCGCCCTCCGCGCCGCGCACCATCGCGATGCCGGCGAACCACCCTGACCGGGTGGCCGGTGTGGAGTACGGCCGCGAGACCGTCGTCCGCCGCCTCCAGCAGGTCGGCTGCGACGTCTACGGGCAGGACGAGCTGATCGTCACCGTCCCGTCCTGGCGGCCCGACCTGAACGAGCCGAACGACCTGGCCGAAGAGGTCATCCGTCTTGAGGGCTACGAGAACCTGCCCTCCACCCTGCCGACGCCCCCCTCGGGCCGCGGTCTCACGGGCCGCCAGCGGCTGCACCGCCGCATCGGCCGGGCGCTGGCCGGAGCCGGTTACGTCGAGGCGCTGAGCTACCCGTTCATCGGCGACGCGGTCCTGGACCAGCTCGGCCTGGAGGCGGACGACGCCCGCCGCCGCACGGTCAAGCTCGTCAACCCGATCTCCGACGAGGAGCCGGCGCTCCGCACCACGCTGCTGCCGGGCCTCCTCGGCGCACTGCGGCGCAACGACGGCCGCGGCAGCCACGACCTGGCGCTCTTCGAGACCGGTCTGGTCTTCCGGCCCACGGGTGAGGAGACGGCCGCCGTCCGGCTGCCCGTCGACCGTCGGCCCACCGACGAGGAGATCGCCTCTCTGAACGCGGCTCTGCCGCGTCAGCCGCGCCGCGCCGCCGTCGTCCTCGCGGGCGCCCGCGAGCAGGCCGGCTGGTGGGGCAAGGGCACCCCGGCGACCTGGGCGGACGCCGTCGAGGCGGCCCGCTCGATCGCCGCGGAGGCCGGTGTGGAGGTCATCGTGCGCGCCGACCAGCACGCCCCGTGGCACCCGGGCCGCTGCGCCGCGCTGTACGTCACCGTGAACGGCGAGGAGACCCTCTTCGGACACGCGGGCGAACTGCACCCGCGCGTGATCAAGGCGCTCCACCTGCCCGAGCGGACCTGTGCCGCCGAGGTCGAGCTGGACGTCCTGGAACAGGCCGTCGACGGAGCGCTCCAGGCGCCCCGGATCTCCACCTTCCCGGTGGCGACCCAGGACGTCGCGCTCGTCGTCGCCGGGGACGTCCCGGCCGCCGACGTGGAGCGGGCGCTGCGCGAGGGCGCGGGTGAACTCCTCGAATCGCTGCGGCTGTTCGACGTCTTCACCGGCGAGCAGATCGGCGGGGGCAACAAGTCCCTGGCGTACGCGCTGCGCTTCCGCGCCGCCGACCGCACCCTGACCGTCGAGGAGGCCTCGGCCGCCCGCGACAGCGCGGTGGCCCTGGCCGCCGAGCGTACGGGCGCGGTACTGCGCGGGGCGTAACACCCCCAGGGCGTTGAGAAGGGGCGTATCCGGCCACCGGATACGCCCCTTCTCCGTCCCGCCGATCGGCGGAGGGACCACACGCCGGATCCGGAGCGGGAACCGGGAGGAACGCGGTTCCGGCCGCCGTTCCGCAGCCACCCTCCTTCGTCGTCGGTCAGTGGGTCGTGCGGTCCGGGCGCCGTCCGCGCTGCCTCGGAGTGTCGGGCAGGTCAGCAGTGCGGACGGCGCGGGTGCGGGTCGTGGGCCGTTTACGAGGGGGAGCCGACGACCCGGCCGCCTCTTGCGAGGGAGCTCATTCAATCGAGCCCGGGATCCGTGCGGCAGAGCGCACAGCAGGAGGGTTCGGGCATTCCGTTCACACCCCGTGTGAATCGTGCTCCACTAGGCTCATTGCGACACGCACCTGGGGGGACGATGGAGCCCAATGTCCTGCTCGAAGCTCTGGTCGAGGAGGCCGGCATGTCCCGCGCGGGCCTCGCCGGTCACGTCAACCGGGCGGGCCTGACCCGCGGGCTGAGCCTGCGGTACGAACACACGGCGGTCTCCCGCTGGCTCAAGGGCCAGCGCCCGCGCGGCCAGGTGCCCGATCTGATCTGCGAGGTGCTGGCCGGCCGGCTGGGGCGGCCCGTCGGGCTCGACGACGTCGGGATGGGCGCCCACGCCGCGCCGGGGACGGACACCGGCGCCGAGGGCGCCTCGCTCTCCGGCTTCGTCGAGCGGGCCACCGCCCTGTGGCGCTCCGACGAACAGCGGCGACCGCACCTGGCCACCGTGCCCGCCGTCACCGGCACCCCGGCGGTGATGCCGGTCTGGGAGTGGGAGAACCCGCCGGAGGACACCGATGTCTCACGGCCGGGACCGGGCCGGGTGAGCGCGGCCGACATAGCGATGCTCAAGGCGGCCCGCGACCACTACGAGCAGATGTACCGCAAGACGGGCGGCATCGCGACCAGGTCCCGGATCGTCCGCTTCCTCAACGCGGAGGCCGCGCCGCTGCTGCGCGGCGGCTACAGCGACGCGCTCGGCCGGAGCCTGCACCGGGCGACCGCCGGGCTGGTGGCGGTGGCCGGCATCTGCGCCTACGACTCCGACGCGCACGGACTCGCCCAGCGCTACTTCCACCAGGCGCTGCGGCTCGCCAAGTCCAGCGGGGACCGGGGGCTCGGCGGCTATGTGATCGCCCTGCTGGTCACCCAGTCGCTGTTCCTCGGCGACTACCGCCGCTCCATTGCCTTCGCCGAGGCGGCGCTGCGGGCCGCCGGAGCCCACATCACCCCCGCGCTCGCCGCCGATCTGCACGCCATGCAGGCCAAGGCGTACGCCCGGCTCGGCGACGCGGCGAGCGCCCGGGCCTGCATCGGGCGGGCCGAGGCCCAGGCGGGCCGGATCCACACCGGCCGGGAGCCCGATGAGACGGGGTACGTCCAGCCGGGCCTGGTCGACGTCCAGGTGGCGGAGGCGCTCCTCGGCCTCGGGGATCTGCCGGCCGCCCGGGAGCACGCGGCCTCCGCGGTGCGCGCCCCGGCGCACGACCGGGGGCGCGTGCACCGTCTCGCGATGCTGAGCCATATCGAGCTGCTTCAGGGCGAGCCCGACCGCGCGGCCGGTACAGCTGCCGAAATGGCGACACGAGCCCGGGGAATGGAGTCCCAGCGGCTGCGCGACCGGCTGCGGCAGGTCCGCAGCGAGCTGGCCGCGAGCGGCTGCGCCGACGCCGTGGGAACCACCGATCTCATCGACGAGGCGCTCCGCGTGCCTCTGTGAGCTCCACCGACGCCCCGCCGTTCGTTCACCACTGCGGCCGAGCCTGCTGACATGTTGACCCCAACATGTCGAAAGGTGGCACAACCGTGCAGTGGACGAACTTAAGCGAACAGAATGTGTATCAGAACCCGTGGTTCCGGGTGAATCTGGCAGACGTCCAGCTCCCCGACGGCAGCCGTCTCGACCACTTCGTCATCCGGCTGCGACCTGTCGCGGCCGCCACCGTCGTCAACGAGGCGAACGAGGTGCTGCTGCTCTGGCGGCACCGGTTCATCACCGACAGCTGGGGGTGGGAGCTGGCCGCGGGCGTCGTCGAGGACGGCGAGGACATCGCGGTGGCGGCGGCCCGTGAGATGGAGGAGGAGACCGGCTGGCGCCCCGGCGAGCTGCGCCCGCTGCTCACCGTGGAACCGTCGAACGGCCTCACCGACGCCCGGCACCACCTCTACTGGTCCGACGAGGCGCACTGGACCGGGCATCCCAAGGACGCCTTCGAGTCCTCACGCCGTGAGTGGATACCCCTCAAGGTGGTCCCTGACATGATCGCCCGGGGCGAGGTGCCCGCCGCGAACATGGCGGCCGCCCTGCTGATGCTGCACCACCTGAGACTGGGCTGACCCCTGGGCCCGTGCGCGCGTCCCGTACGTGAGCCCCGTACGCGCGAGGAGCCGGCCCCGGGGTGACCGGGACCGGCTCCTGACAGCGAAAGCCCCACGGAACGCGGGCGTACGGGAATCGCGCGTACGGGATCTCAGGCGTACGGGTAGAAGCCCGACCCCGTCTTGCGGCCGAGCCGGCCCGCGTCGACCATCCGCTGGAGCAGCGGGGGAGCGGCGTACAGCGGCTCCTTGTACTCGGCGTACATCGAGTCCGCGACCGAGGCCACGGTGTCCAGGCCGATCAGGTCCGCGAGCTTCAGCGGTCCCATCGGGTGGGCGCAGCCCATCTCCATGCCGTTGTCGATGTCCTCGCGGCTGGCGATGCCCGACTCGAACATCCGGATCGCGGAGAGGAGGTACGGGATCAGCAGCGCGTTCACGACGAAGCCGGACCGGTCCTGGGCGCGGATCGGGTGCTTGCCGAGCACGTCCTGCACGACGGCCTCGGCGCGTGCGATGGTCTCGTCCGAGGTGGTCAGCGCCGGGATCAGCTCGACGAGCTTCTGCACCGGGGCCGGGTTGAAGAAGTGGATGCCGATGACCCGGTCCGGGCGCGAGGTGGCGACGGCCAGCTTCACCAGCGGGATCGAGGAGGTGTTGGAGGCCAGGATCGCGTCCTGCCGGGTCACCACCTGGTCCAGCACCTGGAAGATCTCGGTCTTGACCTGCTCGTTCTCCACGACGGCCTCGATGACGAGATCGCGGTCGGCGAACTCCCCGAGATCGGTCGTGAAGCTCAGGCGGCCGAGGGTCTCGTCCCGCTCCTCCGCGCTGATCTTGCCGCGCTCGGCGGCCTTCGAGAGGGAGTTGTGCAGACGGGTGCGGCCGATCTCCAGCGCTTCGCCGGTGGTCTCGGCGACCTTCACTTCGAGGCCGCTGCGCGCGCACACCTCCGCGATACCTGCGCCCATCTGGCCACAGCCCACCACCCCGACGCGTGCAATGTCGGCCATAGAGTCCGTCACCTCGTGCCTTTCGCTGTTCTCCGTATCGCAGGGTCCCGTGTGATTCCGGTGCCCGCCTCGACCCCACGACGTTACTCCGAATGCCGACGCGGACGTCCCGCGGGTCATGGCGGCTACGGGTGGGCATGATGCGATTACGTAGAGCTATCGAAGTCGGGTGCGGGACGTGGTGGAGAGAGGTGGACCAGGATGCGGCGTACGGGTGTGGCCAGGAGAGCCTTCGTGCTGAGCGCGGCCGGACTGCTGGCGGCGATGACGACGGCCGGTGACGCGGTCGCCTCGCCGGCGGGGGGAACCTCTCCGGCCGGGGGAAGGAGGGGCGGCGGGCGGCCGGCGGCGGGGCCGGGGCAGTTGCGGGGCATGTGGGTCGCCACGGTCGCCAATATCGACTGGCCGTCCGTGCCGGGTCTCACGGCGGTGCGGCAGGAGGCCGAGCTGTTCGCGTATCTGGACCGGGCGGTCGAGCTGCGGCTCAACGCGGTGGTGCTCCAGGTCCGGCCGACCGCCGACGCCCTGTGGCCCTCGCCGTACGAGCCGTGGGCCGACTGCCTCACCGGTCGGCAGGGCGAGGACCCGGGCTGGGACCCGCTCGGCACGGCGGTGCGCGCGGCGCACGACCGGAGCCTGGAGCTGCACGCCTGGTTCAACCCCTACCGGGTGGCGAACCACACGGACCCCACCCGTCTCGTAGCCTCCCATCCGGCCAGGCTGAACCCCGGCTGGGTCGTGCCGTACGGCGGGAAGCTCTACTACAACCCCGGGCTGCCGGAGGTCCGCCGCTTCGTCCAGGACGCGATGCTGGACGCCGTGCGCCGCTACGACATCGACGCGGTGCACTGGGACGACTACTTCTACCCGTATCCGGTGGCCGGGCAGACCTTCGACGACGACGCCGCGTTCGAGCGGTACGGCGGCGGCTTCACCGACCGGGCGGCCTGGCGGCGCGACAACATCGACCGGCTCGTGCGCGAGACGGGGCAGCGGATCCGGCGGATCAAGCCGCATGTCCGCTTCGGCATCAGCCCCTTCGCGGTCTGGCGCAACGCGGGGACCGACCCGCTGGGTTCGGACACCCGGGCGGGCGTGCAGACCTACGACGACCTGCACGCCGACACCCGTAAGTGGGTCCGCGAGGGGTGGATCGACTACATCTGCCCGCAGATCTACTGGCACATCGGCCAGACCGCCGCCGACTACGCGAAGGTCCTCGCCTGGTGGAGCGAGACCGTCCGGGGCACGGGCGTCGATCTGTACGTGGGCGAGGCGCTGTACAAGGCGGGCGATCCCGCCCAGGCGGCTCCCTGGCAGGACCCGGCGGAGCTGTCCCGCCACCTCACCCTCGCCCGGGGGTACGAGGAGGTGGGCGGCCATGTCTTCTTCTCGGGGAAGAGTGTGATGGCGGACCGGATCGGCGCGATGCGGCGCGTGGTGGCCGACCACTACACGGACCGGGTCCGGCTCTACCCGGACCGGGGTCGCACCTACCCCCACCACGGCCGCCCTTCGGGGTGAGCCGGGGGCCGAGGGCTGCGGGGCCGGGATCCGGTGTGCGGGTCCCGGCCCGGCGCGTTCCTACTGCGGCTGTCCGTCCTTCGGCGCGTCCATGTGCTGGACGACGCTGTCGGGGCCCGGTGACATCAGGTGTTCGTGGCCGTCGTCGAAGCGGATCCGGTACGGGGGAGCGCCCCCGTCGCCGAGCACTTCGATGATCTCGGCGACCCGGTCGTGCTGTCCCACGGTCCTGCCGTGCATCAGCAGCCGGTCGCCCGTGTGTGCCTCCATCGGGAGCGACCTCCTCACAGGGGAAGACGGTGTCCGTGTCGACAAGTCTATGACCGTACGGTCCGGGATTCCCGTCCTGCGCGGCGGCCCGCCCGCTGGGTGGCGGCGATACAGACGAGCACGGCCACCGCCGCGACCGGAGCCGCCGCCGAGATCTCCTCGCCGAGCAGGAGGAAGGACCACACGAGCGTCAGCAGCGGCTGGGCGAGCTGGAGCTGACTGGCCCGGGCGACCCCGATCGCCGCCATGCCCCGGTACCAGACGTACAGCCCGAGGAAGGTCGACCCGGCGGCGACCCAGACCAGGCCGATGACGCCGTGGGCGCTCAGGTGCACGGGTTCGAGCGGCAGGGCCACCAGGCTGCCCGCCACCGCGAGCGGCAGGCACAGGACCAGGGCCCAGCCGATCACCTGCCACCCCGGCATCACCCGGGCCAGCCGGCCGCCCTCCGTGTACCCGGCCGCGCACACGAGCAGCGCGCCGAACAGATACAGGTCGCCGGAGGCGAGCGCCCCGCCGCTCTGCTGCACGGTGAAGGCGATCACCACGGCCGCCCCGGCGAGCGCCGCGATCCAGAACGTGCGCGACGGCCGCTCCCCGGTGCGCAGGGACCCAAGCGCCGCCGTGGTCAGCGGCAGCAGGCCCACGACCACGGCCGCGTGCGAGGTGGTGGAGGTCTGCAGGGCCAGCGTCGTCAGCAGCGGAAAGCCCACCACGACCCCGCCCGCGACGACCGCGAGCCCGGCCCGGTGCCGACGCTCGGGCAGCGGCACCCGCGCGGCCACCAGCACACTGCCCGCGATCAGGGCGGCGAGCACGCTGCGCAGGGCGACCAGCGACCAGGGGCCGAAGCTCTCCAGGCCCCAGGCCGTGCCCGGGAAGGTGAGCGAGAACGCCACGACGCCGAGCCCGGCGAGCACGGTGCCGCCCCGGCCGGCCGAGGGCCCCGGCGCGGTCCGGCGGCTCGCCGATGCGCTCCCGGCCGCGTTCCGGGCGGTGTTCGCCGTGGTCGCGGAAGCGGTCCGCGAGGTGACGGCCGGCTCGGCGACCGCTATCGATGTAGGCGTAGTAGCGCTATCCTGTGCTCTCATGCAAGAGCGTAGCAGCGTCGCCGAACTGGTCACTTCCCTGCGGGCCGAGCTGAACCGCTACTCACCCGGTGGAAAGCTGCCGTCCAGTCGGGCACTCGTCGAACGGTTCCGGGTCAGCCCCGTCACCGTCTCCCGCGCCATCGCCCAGCTCGCCGCCGAAGGCCTCGTCACCACCCGCCCCGGCTCCGGCGCCTTCCGCGCGCACCCCCGCACCGAGCTGCCCGCCCCGGGCGACACGTCCTGGCAGGAGGTGTCGCTGAGCGGCGACGGCGGGCCCGAGGTGGTGCCGCGCACCGTCGACGCCTCCGGAGTGCTGGTCACCCTCGCCGCACCGCCGCCCGGCGTCATCGAGCTCAACGGCGGCTACCTCCACGCCTCCCTCCAGCCCGAGCGCGCGCTCTCCGCGGCCCTGGCCCGGGCGGGCCGCAGGCCGGGCGCCTGGGGCCGCCCCCCGACGGACGGGCTGCCCGAACTGCGGTCCTGGTTCGCCCGCGAGATCGGCCCTGCGGTCTCCGGCGCCGATGTCCTGATCACCGCGGGCGGCCAGAGCGCCCTGGCCACCGCACTGCGCGCGCTCGCCCCGCCCGGCGCCCCGGTCCTCGTGGAGTCGCCCACCTACCCCGGGATGCTCGCCGCCGCCCGCGCCACCGGACTGCGCCCCGTCCCCGTGCCGATGGACGCCGACGGGGTCCGCCCCGAACTGCTCGCCGACGCGTTCCGGGCCACCGGCGCCCGGGTCTTCGTCACCCAGCCGCTCTTCCAGAACCCCACCGGGGCCACCCTCGCACCCGCCCGCCGCCCCGAGATCCTGGCCATCGCCCGCGCGGCCGGGGCGTTCGTGGTCGAGGACGACTTCGCCCGCCGGCTCGTCCACGACGACGCCGGACCGCTCCCCGCGCCGCTGGCCGCCGACGATCCCGACGGCGTCGTCGTGCACGTCTGCTCGCTGACCAAGGTCACCTCGCCCAGCCTCCGGGTCGGCGCCCTGGCCGCCCGGGGCCCGGTGCTGGAACGCCTGCGGGCCATCCAGGTCGTCGACAGCTTCTTCGTACCCCGCCCGCTCCAGGAAGCCGCCCTGGAACTCGTCGGCTCCCCGTCCTGGGGCCGCCACCTGGCCGCCGTCGCCGTCGAGCTGAGGCACCGCCGTACGGCCATGGCGGCCGCCCTCGGCAGCGAGCTGCCGCGACTCACGCTGCCGCACCTCCCGGCGGGCGGCGGCAGCCTCTGGCTCCGGCTCCCGGGCGGCGGCGCGGCAACGGGCGCCGACGAGACCGCCGTCGTCTCGGCCGCCCTGCGCGCCTCCGTCGCCATCGCCCCCGGCCGCCCCTACTTCTGCGCCGAACCCCCGGCCGGACACGTCCGCCTGAGCTTCGCCGCGGTCTCCGGAACGGCCGAGATCGCGGAGGGCGTCCGCCGCCTCCGTACCGCTTTCGACGGCCTGGGGCCGGTCTGACCGGCGGGCTGCCGGGCGCGAAGGCGTAGGCCCTCTTGACCAAACAGGCGTTCGGCCTCACGATCCCGCCATGACGCTTCGGGTCTCCCTGGTCGCAGCGGCGCGCAGCTCCTCCCGGCTGGCCGAACGCTTCGACGACGACCGGCCGCTCGATCAGGCCGGCTGGCACGAGGTGCAGCTCGTCGCCCACACGCTCGTCCCGCTCGCCGCCGCCGAGCTGCGCTACTGCTCGCCCACCCCGCGCAGCCGCGCCACCGGAGACGCCCTCGGCTTCGCGCCGATGGCACAACCGGCCCTGCGCGACTGGGAGATGGGCCGCTGGCGCGGACTGACCCTGGGCGAGGTCACCGCCCGGGAACCGGCCGCCGTGGACCTCTGGCTCTCCGATCCGCGCAGCGCCCCGCACGGCGGCGAGTCGATGCTCGGCTTCATCGGGCGGGTGGGCGGCTGGCTGGACACCCGCCCGGCCGACGACGGCCTCGTCGTCGCGGTCGCCGAACCCGCCGTGATCCGCGCGGCCCTCGTCTACGCCCTGAACGCCCCGCCCTCCGCGTACTGGAACGTCGACGTCCGCCCGCTGTCCACCATCACGCTGACCGGCCTGCCGGGCCGCTGGAGCCTGAGCCTGGAGGCGGGCATCCGCTGACCCGTACGTCACCGCCCCTCGCCGCCCACCGCGGCTCTTCCCTCCGGTCCGACCAGTCGGTACGTTGCGGGGGCATCCGGTTCCGCAGCCGGAGGCGCGTCCACGACGAGGGAGGCCCCGTGCCGCAGATCCACGGCCACTGCGACGACCGGTTCGCCGGGGTCCGGGACGCCTTCGAGGAGAACTTCGCGGACCGCGGCGAACTGGGCGCGGCGGTGACCGTCCTGGTCGACGGCGAACCGGTGGTCGACCTGTGGGGCGGCTGGGCCGACGCCGCCCGCACCCGCCCCTGGGAGCGGGACACCGTGGTCAACGTCTGGTCCACCGGCAAGGGCCCCACCGCGCTCTGCGCCCATGTCCTGGCCGACCGGGGCCTGCTCGACCTGGACGCCCCGGTCGCCGCCTACTGGCCGGAGTTCGCCGCGAACGGCAAGGAATCCGTCCTCGTACGCCACCTCCTCTCGCACCGCTCCGGAGTGGCCGGGCCCGACACCCCGCTCACCCTGGAGGAGCTGTACGACTGGGACACGGCCTGCGCCCGGCTCGCCGCCACCGCACCCTGGTGGGAGCCGGGAACCCGCTCCGGCTACCACGCGATCAGTTACGGGTTCCTCGTCGGGGAGGTGGTCCGCCGGATCACCGGGCTGCGGCCCGGGGCGTTCCTCCGGCAGGAGATCACCGGCCCGCTGGGCATCGACTTCACCTTCGGCCTCCCGGAGCACGAGACCCACCGGCTCGCCGAACTCGTCCAGGAGCGCCCCGACCGGGCCGCCCAGGCGGCCCTCCTGGAACGGATGACCCCGGTCGCCGTCGCCTCCCTGCTCAACCCGCCCACCGGCCGGGCCGCGGCGAACACCCCCGCCTGGCGGGCGGCGGAGATCCCCGCGGCCAACGGCCACGGCACCGCCCGCGCGGTCGCCGCGCTCTACGGGATCCTGGCCGGACGCGGCAGCCTCGACGGCCGCCGGATCCTCTCCGAGAAGGCCGCCGCCCGCGTCGGCGAAGGGCAGGGAGCCTGCCGCGACCTCGTCCTCGGCGACGGCTTCGTCCACGAGACGGAGATCGGCCTCGGCCTCTGGCTGAGCGGTGCGAACCGCTCGTACGGCCCCGACCCGCGGGCGCTGGGCCACGACGGCGCGGGCGGCTCCTGCGGTCTGGCCGACCCGGATGCCGGTATCGCGCTCGGGTACGTCATGAACCGGATGGGCTCCCGGCTCGCCGACGACCCGCGCAAGACGGCCCTGGTGGACGCGGTCTACGCGGCCCGCGGAGGGGCTGCCCGGGGGTGAGCGGAACGGGTCGTCCGACGTGCCGACCCAACCCGGGTTTCACCTGCGGTTGCCAGGAATGTGAGGATGTCACCATGACAACCAAGGTCTACTTCGACATCACCATCGACGACGCGCCCGCAGGGCGGATCACGTTCAACCTGTTCGACGACGTCGTCCCCAAGACGGCGGAGAACTTCCGCGCGCTCGCCACCGGCGAGAAGGGCTTCGGCTACGCCGGCTCGTCCTTCCACCGCGTCATCACCGACTTCATGCTCCAGGGCGGTGACTTCACCCGCGGTGACGGCACCGGCGGCAAGAGCATCTACGGCGAGAAGTTCGCCGACGAGAACTTCAAGCTCAAGCACGACCGTGTGGGCCTGCTCTCGATGGCCAACGCCGGACCGAACACCAACGGTTCGCAGTTCTTCATCACCACGGTGCTCACCCCGTGGCTGGACGGCAAGCACGTGGTCTTCGGCGAGGTCGCCGACGACGACAGCATGGCCCTGGTCCGCAAGATCGAGGCCCTCGGCTCCGGCAGCGGCCGCACCAGCGCCAAGGTCACCATCGCCGAGTCCGGCGTTCTCTGACCGACCCGGTCATCCGACGGGCCCGCGGTAGGGCCGTTCCACCGACGTACGCGTCGGCGGAACGGCCGGCCGCGGGCCCGTGGCATGTCTCCGATGGTCCACCCGGACACCCGGACACCCGGACACCCGGACACCCGGCCGGTGGCCGGGTCCGGCCATTTCCTGGCGCCCGCCCCCGCGCTCGGGCAGAATTTGTTGTGTCCACGACGGGGGAGATTCGATGCGACGCACCGAAGCCGCACGAGAACTGGGCGGATTCGTCCGCGAGCATCGCACCGACGGCGGAAGACGCCTGCGTCTGGCCGGGATCCTGCTGGCCGTCGGCGTCGTCGGCACCGCCCTCGGAGTGCCCGTGACCATCGCCTCCATCGGCACCACCGATGGCGCGCCCGAACTGGCGGGCCTGCTGCTCGGGGTGGGGCTGGTCGGGCTGGGCCTCGGGGTGTGGCGTCTGATGCAGGCCCACCGCACGCGGGAACAGTGCTTCGACGTCCACGAACGCGGGCTGACCCACCGGATCGCGGGCACCGCGACGCTGATTCCCTGGGCGGACATCGCGCGGGTCGGGGCCGCCTCGGCCGAGGACGGACGCCCGCTGGCCGAGGCCCGGGGGATGGGCTTCGGCTTCGCCATCGAACTACGGAGCGCGCGAAAGATCCGGGTGGACACGTTCACCGAGGACGCGCGGGAACTGGCCGAGACGATTCACCGCGCGGTCAGCCTCGGCGAGTTTCCGCAGGGCCGGGGTCGCCGGCCCTGACATCGGGCGCGTTGACCGCCGGCCCTGACGTCAGGCGCGTTTCACCGTCGGCTCTGACATCAGGCGCGTTTCACCGCCGGTCCGCCGGTCCGTCGGCCGCTGATCGCCGGACTACTGGTCGCCGGACTGAGCGGCCCGCTCAGCGTTGCGCTCCTTGATGCGAGCGGCCTCCTTGCGCACCTCGGCCTGCGTGGCGCGCTCCTTCTGGAGCCACTCGGGCATCTCGTCCTTGAGCGCGTCGATCTGCTCCGTGGTGAGCGGCTCGGTGACCCCGCCGCGGGCGAGCCCCGCGATGGAGATGCCGAGCTTCGCCGCGACGACCGGGCGGGGGTGCGGCCCGGTGCGGCGCAGCTCCACCAGCCAGGCGGGCGGGTCGGTCTGGAGGGCGTTGAGCTCGGTGCGGGAGACGGCACCCTCCTGGAAATCGGCGGGGGTGGCCTGGAGGTACACACCCAGCTTCTTCGCCGCCGTGGCGGGCTTCATGGTCTGGGCGGTCTTGTGCGACGTCATGGGTCCAGGGTATCGACCATGGGACATACCTCCGACCACCGACCGGTAGCCTGGTTCCGTGACAGGCTCGGACATCCCCTCATCCTTCAGGCTCGCGTACGTTCCCGGCGTGACGCCCACCAAGTGGGTGAGGGTCTGGCACGAGCGGCTGCCCGACACCTCCCTGGAGCTCGTCCAGGCCACCGCCGCCCAGGCGCCGGGCCTGCTGGCCGACGGCGGCGCCGACGCCGGTCTCGTACGGCTCCCGGTCGACCGGAACGTCCTGAGCGCGATCCCGCTCTACACCGAGACGACCGTCGTCGTGATCCCCAAGGACCATGTCATGACCGCCGCCGAGGGGGCGTCGCTCGCCGAGCTGGCCGACGAGATCGTGCTGCACCCGCTGGACGACGTCCTCGACTGGGAGACCCTGCCCGGTCGCCCCGCGATCGAGCGCCCGGCGACCACGGCGGACGCGATCGAGCTGGTGGCGGCGGGGGTGGGCGTCCTCCTCGTCCCGCAGTCCCTGGCCCGCCTCCACCACCGCAAGGACCTCACCTACCGTCCGGTCCCGGACGCCCCCGAGTCGCGCGTCGCCCTGTCCTGGCCCGAGGCGGAGGAAACCCCCGACCTGGTGGAGGAGTTCATCGGGATCGTCCGGGGGCGCACCGTCAACAGCACCCGGGGCCGCGCGGCCACTCCGGCGCGCCCGACGACGAAGGCCAAGGAAAAGGCGAAGGACAAGGCCAAGGACAAGGCCAGGAGCAAGCGGGCCGCCGGCGCGGGCGGCGGATCGGGCGGTGGCCGCAACAAGCCCGCGGCGGGCAGGAAGCCCCCGTCGGGCGGCAGGTCCGGCGGCCAGAGCGGCAAGCGCGGAAAGCCACGGGGCCGGTAGCGCGTCCGGATCCGCCCCGTAACGCCACCCCAGGCCGGTTGCCTCGTTGATCGGGCAACCGCCGTATGCAGGGGAGCGTCCGCCCGATGCCGAAGATCCGCCGCCCGATGCCGAACAACGGCAGCCTGTCGCCCAGCACCCGCAGCCTGTTGCCGGCCACGCGCAACCCCTCGCCGGGTACGCGCGGATCGTCGCCGGGCACGCGCAGAACCCGGCACCTCGGCCTCGTCGGGATGCTGCTCATCGCCGTGGCCTTCGCCGGGCTCCAGCTGACGGCGGTCACCGGACGCGCCTCGCCCGACACGAAGAACTACCTCTCCTACGCCCTGAGTCTGAGCGGCGAGAGCCGCCAGGAAGCGGGCCGCCGGGCCATCGTCCACTCCTGTGCCAGCGGGCAGCAGGGGCCCCTGGACTCCATCCCCTGGACCAGCCGGAAGGCCGCGGGTGAATCGGAGGAACAGTGCGTGCGCCGGCTGAACGACTCGGTCGCGTACTGGTCCCGCCACGGCAACACATCGGGGATGACCGCCCCGTTCGCCAACCAGCGGTTCATGGCCATCTTCGAGGCCAGGCCCGGCTATCCGCTGTTCCTGGTCCCCTTCGTGACCGTGTTCGGCACCACCTGGGGCCTCTGGCTCGCCGGGCTCGTCGTCGCGCTGGCGGGAAGCGTCTGCGTGCTGCTCACCCTCCGTGCCGCGGGCGCTTCCCGGCGCGCCGGTCTGGCCGGGCAGGCCCTCTACCTCGCCCTGCCCACCGGCACCGTCGCCATGAACCCCCTGAGCGACGGGCTCTCCCTGGCGCTCGGCACGGCGGTCCTCCTCGGCTGCGTCCTGCTGCTGCGGGACCGGCCACGCACCGGCGCGGCGCTCGTCGCGGGCGGTCTCGCGCTGATGTTCTTCGTCCGGTACTCGCAGGCACTGCTGCTGGCAGCCGCTCTCGCGGGCGTCTTCCTGGCCTGGTCCGGATGGCTCCGCCTGAAGCGGCGGCGGACCGCCCCCGTACTCCGGGCGGCCGGACTGTGCGGTGTGCTGGCGGCGATCGTCTACGCCGGGGCGCATCTGCTGTCCTGGCCCATGGGTCAGGACAGCGCCCAGGATCTGCTGACCCACCACTACCAGCGCCCCGATCTGCCCGACCCCTGGCCCGAGTTCTTCGTCCAGGAGCGGGTCTTCTGGACGGCGTGGCTCCGGCGCCAGGCCACCTACCCGGTCCTCCCCGTCCTGCTCGCGCTCTCGGCCTGGGCGCTGCTGAGGCGGCGCTCCGTGGTGCTGCCCGTGGCCCTGGCGGCAGGGGCGGCAGGCCTCCTCAACCAGGCGGGCCACCCGAACCTCGATCAGCTGCTCGGCCACCGCCTCATCGTGTTCGTCTGGCTGCTGCCCGTCCTGGCGGTCCCGCTGCTCCTGGACCGGCCGGCCGGGCCCGAGTCCGGGCGGGAACCGTCACCCCGCCTCGCGCAGCCGGAGAACGTACGCGGCGGTCAGCGCGACGGCGCGGTCCGCGTCGGCCAGCAGCTCCCCGAGGGCCCGTGAGGCGGCCGGCCCCGGGACGCCCGCCAGCGCCTGGGTCAGCCGCCCGCGCGCCGACGCGGAGGTGGCGTCATGGGCGAGGCGGTCGACGAGCGCGGCCGTGATCCGGTCCGCCGCCGCGTCGTCGCCGGCCAGCACGCTCAGCGCGTCGGCCGCGTCGGTGTCGTTCCTTCCGGCCACGACCATGTCGACGAGTTCCGGGACCGCGTCCGCCTCACCCTGTGTCCCGAGCGCCACAGCGGCGTGGCCGCGGACCACGGAATCGGGGTTCGCGAGGGCGTCCCGCAGCAGCTCGGTTGCCTCACCGCCGGGCATCTCGGCGAGCGACCGTACGGCACGCTCCCGCACCGCGGCCTCCGGTGAGCCGAGACCTTCCGCCAGCAGCGCCGGCCCGCCGCCGCCCGATCGGGCCAGCGCCCATCGAAGGGCCCCGGCGACGTACGGGTCGCTCTCGCCGAGTGCCGCCTCGGCCAGGGCCTCCACCGGAACCTCGGCGACCGGGGCGAGGGCCGCGCGCTGGCGTGCGTCGGCGTTCTTCGACCCCAGGGCGCCCAGCAGCGTGACGACCTGGAGGACGTCCTCCCAGCCGGCCGGGTCCGTGGCGTGGACCCGGCGCAGCCGTGTGAGCAACTCGGTCTCCGCCGCGATGCGTTCGCGCGTCCGACGGATGAGGTCGTCGACGAGCGTGGACGGTGTGAAGCCGGGATCGTCGAGAGCGCGCCCGATCTCACGCAGCGACAGCCCCATCGCCCGCAGGCTCTCGACATGGAAGATCCGCTGGATGTCCGCCCCGGAGTACTCCCGGTAGCCGGACCCGGTGCGGCCCGAGGGCCGCACCAGACCGAGCGACTCGTAGTGCCGGAGCATGCGGGCACTGACCCCGGACCGCCGCGCGACCTCACCGATCAGCACGCTTCACGGCCCTTCCTCGCCGGAGCCGGAGCCGGAGCCGGAGCCGGAGCCGGAGCCAGAACCGGAACCAGAACCAGAGCTGGCACCAGAACCGGCACCAGAACCGGTGCCGAGGGCCACGATCCGCTTCGCCTCCTCCAGCGCGAACGTGAACCCGGCGTCCGGGTCGCGCAGCAGCCGATCCGTGGCGAGCGCGTGCGCGCGTACCCGCGGGTCGGGGGCCTTCGTCGCGGCGGCCAGAGCCGATGCCATCGCGTCCCCGAGCGCGACCAGCGCCCGGCTGAGACTCAGCCGCGTCTCCCGCCCGCCGCGCCCGAGCTGCGTCGCCAGCAGCGCGGCCAACGCCACCTCCTCCTCTTCCGGTACGAGCACGACCGCCGCCCGCCAGGCGCTCCGCGCCACCTCGTCGTCGGCGTCGGTCAGGAGCGCCCGGGTGATCGCCGGCCACGCCCGCCGGTCCCCGATCTTGGACAGCGTGTGCAGCGCCTGGCTCCGCGCCGACGCACGCTCCGAGCGGACCTCGCGGAGCAGCCGGGGAAGGGTGACGGACTCCGGGTGGCGGGTGAGCGCCCAGGTCAGCATGTCCCGGACGAAGAAGTCGGACTCGACCGCGCACCGCTCGACGAGCTTGTCGACGAAGCGCGGGTCCGGCATCGTGCCGACGGCCAGCGCGGCCCGCAGCCGTACGGCCGAACGACCGTCCTCCAGCCCCCGAAGCGCTCGCACCGTGCCGGCGTCCGCGCCCGCGCCCGTACCGGCGCCCGGGTCCGTGCTCGCGTCCGCGTCCATGCCCGTGCCGTGTCCCGTGACCGTCATCGAGACCACCTCCTCGACCAGCAGTGAAAAGCTTGTCACCGTGTCAAGGTCAAACCGGAGCGGCCGGGCCCCGGCTCACGGTCCGCGCCAGACGTTGGCGAAGGCCGTGTTCTCGATGGTGCGCCGCTGGCGTACGGCCTCCAGCTCCATCACCGCTTCATGGACGGTGGCGACCACGGCCGTCACCGTCTCGTCGCCGAGGCGGGGTTCGTCCTCGGCGGACGGTCCGTCGTCGAGGCCCACGGCCGAAGCGAGGGCGGCCAGGACGGGTTCACCCTCCTCCCGGCGGCCGACGGCGTGGCGGCGGGAGGGCGTATCGACCAGCTCCACGCGCTTGGGGCCGAAGGGCAACCGGCCGCTCCGCTGCTGCGTCAGCTCGCCGTCCTTCTCCAGCGCGTCCTGGTAGGCGGCCGAGAGGTCCCGGCCGCGACGCCACAGCCAGTCCTCGATCCGCTCGTACGGCGGCTGCCGGGTGATCAGCGCGGCGGCCTCGCCGAGCAGCCGGTCGTCCGGCGCCGACGAACCGCCCGGCACGATGAGGTCGCCGTCCACGGTGATGGCTCCCGCGCCGATGAGATCGAGGAGTTCGGCCCCCGCGAGTGCGAGCGACAGATCGCCCTGCCCCACGGTGTGCTCCGGCTCCGGGTCCATGGCGATGATGAACAGGTCTTTCGCCGTGGTCATGAACGGCTCCCCTCAAATGCGGCCGACTCAGGCATCGACCGAGGATGGGACCTCACCGCCCGAGCCCGCCCGGCGAGGCGACTGTCACGACCAGTATCGCCTCCGACCGGTGGGCGGGGACCGGCCCCGCTGACCGCCGACGGCTTACCCTCGCCCGGGAGCGGGGTTTTCTGCCCGTTCGGACCTGAGGCGCATCACGGAGCGGGGGCGGCGAAGCATGGGCGCGGAAGAACTGGTGGCGGCGGTTCGGCGGAGGGACGCGGAGGCGGTGACCGCGTTGCTGGGGGCGGGAGCGGACCCGGACACCCGCACGGACGACGGCCTGCCGGTGCTGTGCCTGGCGGTCGACGCCTATGACACGGCCGTCGCGGGGGCTCTGGTCGAGGGCGGCGCCGACCCGGACCGCGTGCTGCCGGACGGAACGACCGCGCTGGTAAGGGCCGTCGAGGGGGGCTCGCCCGCGATGACGGCGGCCGTGCTGGGCCGGGAGCCCAGGTTGCGCCTTCCGGAGGACCGGAGGACGTACCTGCTCTCCTTGGCCCGGGACCGGTACGAGCGGGGCGCGGAAGCCGTGCTCCGGGGCAGGGCGGGCGGAACCGGCCCGGTCCGTCGGCGCCGCGTGAAGGACGACGCGTACGACCACGTGACGCAGGTGACGCTCGGCGATGTCACGGTCCGCGCCGGACACGGAGCGATCCTCACGGACCTGGAGTGGGCCTTCCGGGTCCTGACGCCCGTGGAGGAGCTGATGACCAGGGCCGTGGCGCCGCGCGACCGGGACCATGTCGACCGGTCGTCCGCCCGATGGGTGCTCGGCGAACGCCGCAGCAAGGAGACATGGACCGCCGTCACGGAGTACCGCCACAGCCCCGATCCGGAGCACCGCCACTTCGTCCTCGACGTGCTTGGTCACTATGAGTTGACGGGTTCGAGCCGGCGGAACTCCTACGAGAAGGAGACGGCGGATCTGCTCGTGGACTGGGCCGCGGAGGGGGAGGACGATCCGGGTGTCCTCGCGGAGGTGCTCCGCGCCCTGGGCGAGGTGGTGCACCGGGAAGCGGAGGCCGTGGGGCTGCGGCACGCCGGTCACCCGGACCCGCGCGTCCGTGCGCAGGTCCCGGGCCTCCTCCTCGACCGGGACCACACACCCCCCAGGGCCGGCGCGGCGGCCCGGGCCGCACTGCTGGAACTCGCCGCGGACGAGCACGGGACGGTGCGTGCGATGACCGGCGGGGTCCTGGCAGCGGCCCACGACGGAAGCCCCGCTTTCACGGACGCCGTCGTCGCGCTGCTCCGGGATCCGGTGGACGAGGTGCGGGCCCGTACCGCGGAGGCCGCGGCCGACGGCACGGACGGCACAGCGGCGGTCGCCGACGCCCTGGTGGCACTGCTCGACGAGGACGACCTCGGAACCCGGCTCGACGCCGCGTACGGCCTCCTCCGTCGGAACGACCCACGTACCGGGAAGGCGATCGACCGCGTGGGATCGCACGTCCGCCCCGGCTACGAGCACGACCACCGCCTCGCCGCGCTCTGGAGATGGGAGTGGGACCGGAAGGATCGCGAAGCGTGAGGAAACCGCCCGCCCGGACGGCGCCCCGATCCACGTGACTTGGACGACCCGCCTGCTCGGTCGGGAACGTCGTGAGCGGGACCGCGGCGGCGGGACATCGCGGCATGGCGGGCCCTCGGCGTGCTGCTCAACGCGGGCGTGGGCTTTCACAAGAGCTGCTGCGGCGGGCCCGGACACCGGCCTCGGGGGCTGCGTGAGGTGCGCGAGCGGATGACGTACGCGCGGCGCAGCGGTACGCCGGTCGCCGAGGCGCTCGTACGGTACAACGTGCCGTAGCGCGTGAGTGCCCGAGCCGGGCACTCACGCCCCCGCAAGCATCATGTCGCCGCGTCCGCCCGGTCCTGCGAGGCGTCCACCTGTTGCTCCTGCCCGGTCCGCTGCTCCGGGGCGCCCCGCCCACGCGTACGGTCCATCTCGCGCCACTCAGGCCGCAGTCCGGCCAGATTCGTGGTGAGGAAGTACGCGGCACCGCAGGCGACCAGCACCGGTGCGAGGCCGGCGGCGGTCACCGCAGCTCCGGCGATCAGCCCACCGAGCGGGATACCGGACCAGGCCAGAGAGTCGCCGAGGGCGTTGACGCGGCCCAGCATCCGGCGTGGCACCCGCTCGATGAGGACGGCCCCCAGCACCGGGTTGACGAAGCCCGCGCCGAACCCGCTGAGTGCGAAGACGGCCAGTACCACCCCCAACGGGGCATCGAGGGCGAGGGCCAGGAACCTCGGCGCCCCGGCCAGCAGGAACCCGCCGAGCACCACCACC
The DNA here is from genome assembly GCF_010548505.1 of Streptomyces sp. SID14515. Taxonomy (NCBI): domain Bacteria; kingdom Bacillati; phylum Actinomycetota; class Actinomycetes; order Kitasatosporales; family Streptomycetaceae; genus Streptomyces; species Streptomyces sp. SID14515. The sequence continues at coordinate 42,100 of NZ_JAAGMH010000054.1, forward strand.
CTCCGCCGCAGCCGGTGCGCGACCGCCGCGGCGATCAGGCTCCCGCCGACCCCCGCGGCGCCCATCACGCCGCCCATCAGGCCGATCGCGGCCGGCCCGTTGCCGGACTCCCTGGCCCAGACGGGCACGAGCACCGAGACGAACGCGGCATCCAGCAGATTGGTGATGCCGACCATGACGGTGACGGTCAGCAGCAGCGGTTCGCCGCGCAGGAAGGCGAAGCCTTCGCCGAAGCGTCGCCAGTAGCCCGGTTCCGGCTCCCCGGCGGGTGAGGGGGTCTCCTCGGCCGGACGCCCCATGCCGGGAGGCAGCGCGAGTCTGATGATCACCGAACCGAGGGCGAAGCAGCCCGCGTTGACGGCGAGCGCGGTCAGGGGGCCGAGCAGCGCCACCAGTGATCCGCCGACCGCCAGGCCGACGGTGGAGGCGAGCCGCTCGACCACGCCGGACAGACCCGTGGCCCGCTCCAACGGCACCCGGCCGCGCTCGGCCGCTTCCGGGACCATCACCTCTTTTGCCGAATCACCGGGGCCCCGGGCCGCGCCGATCAGGGCGACCAGGGCCAGCAGAAGAGGAAAGGAGAGCAGGTCCCGGGCGTGGAGCAGCGGAATCGCGGCGGCGGCGGTCGCGCTGGCCAGATCGGTGGTGCGAGAGACGGCCCGTGGGCCGATCCGGTCCACCAGCGGGCCGGTGAACGCCTTGACCACCACATAGGGCGTCATCTCGCAGAAGGCGACGAGTCCGGTCTGGGTGGCACTGCCGGTCGTGACGAGCACGAACCAGGGCAGGGCCACCACGGAGATCCGCGTGCCGGTGAGCGACACGGCCATGGCCGCCAGCACCCCGCCCAGCGGCCGTAAGGATCTCCTGCCGGACAGGGCGTCGGCCTTCGAGGTCCCGTCCGTCATGATGTCGGGCCTTCTTCCGCTTCCTGGGGGCCGGAAGAGGACGACGGCTCGGAGGGCGCGTCCAGTTCGGGCAGGACCTGCGTGATCACGGCGACCCTTTCGGCTCCTTCCGGGGCGTTCGCCGCCGCACCCGGGTCGTCCCGCCGGTAGCGCGAGATGACGTCCTTCAACTCCCGGTCCAGGGCGGCGGCTTCCTCGGGGGTGAGGCGCAGGGCCCAGTCGCTCATGTCGAAGGTGTTGCGCCATGCGCGGGGCATCGTCTGGAGCCCGTTCAGGGTCTGCTGGGTGCGCAGGCTGTAGATCGCGGCGACGGACTGCTCGTACGCCAGTGCCGCCTCGGGCTCCCGCTCGGCCAGCTCCGGATCGTTGAACCACGTCGTCCGGTGCACCGAACGCCACCAGCGCTCCCGGGCGTTGCCGCGCTCGGTGTCCTCCTCGACGAAGCCCGCCGCGCCGAGCTGCCGCAGGTGGTAGCTGGCCGTCCCGGAATTCACCCCCAGCCGCTCCGCGAGGCGGGTGGCCGTCGACGGGCCGTACTTCCGCAACAGCCCGACCAACTGCACGCGTACGGGATGCGCCAGGGCGCGCAACCCCTTGGCGTCCAGAACCACCGCGTCCGCGTCGACATCCGGGTCGCCCGGCCTCTCCGCTGCATTCGTCATGCGGCACACGGTAGTCCGCAAAGGACTCTTCGCAAAGGGTTCTTCGCAAAGGACTCTTCGCAAAGAACTGTTCGCGAAGAGCCCTTTGCGGTGCAATACGGTGAAGTGAAGTGAAGTGAAGTGCGGTGTCGTGCCGTGCCGTGCCGGGCCGTTCGGTTTGGTTCGGTGCGGTTCGTTCGCGGGACGCCGTGGCCATTAGGGTCGCTCGCGTGACTACCGCGATCGTTGTCGGCAGTGGGCCCAACGGGCTCGCCGCCGCTGTCGTCCTCGCCCGCTCGGGGGTCCGGGTCACCGTGCTGGAGGCGGCCGACGAGATCGGCGGCGGTACCCGCTCGGGCGAGGTCGTCATGCCGGGGCTGCTGCACGACCACTGCTCGGCCATCCACCCGATGGCAGCCGGATCGTCCTTCCTGCGGAGCCTCGATCCGGAGCGGCACGGGTTGAGCTGGCGTCGGCCGGAGATCGACTGCGTCCACCCGCTCGACGGCGGCGAGGCCGGCGTGCTGCACCGTTCGGTCGAGGCGACCGCCGCCGGGCTCGGCCGGGACGGTTCACGCTGGCGGCTGGCGTTCGCCGGGCCCGCGGCCCGCTTCGATCTGCTGACCGAGGACATCATGGGGCCGCTGGTGCACCTGCCCAGGCACCCGCTCGCCCTGGCTCGGTTCGGCCTGCCGGCCCTGCTGCCGGGCTCGGCCGTGGCGCGCCTGTTCACCACCGAGCGGGGCCGGGCGTTGTTCGGCGGGGTGGCCGCGCACGCGTTCCGGCCGCTGCACCATCCGCTCTCCGCCGCCATCGGCCTGGGCATCATCACCGCCGGGCACCGGCACGGCTGGCCCGTCGCCGCCGGCGGATCGCGGTCGATCACGGCGGCGCTGGCCTCGGTCCTCGCCGAACACGGCGGCACGATCGAGACCGGCGTCGAGGTGCGGCACGCACAGGACCTGCCACCCGCCGACATCACGATGTTCGACCTCGCGCCGCGGGCCGTCGCCGACATCGTCGGCGACCGGCTGCCGCCCCGCGTCGCCCGCGCCTACCGGCGCTTCCGGCACGGCCCGGGCGCCTTCAAGGTCGACTTCGCGGTCGACGGCGGCGTGCCGTGGGCGAACCCGGACGCCCATCGGGCCGGCACGCTCCATCTCGGCGGCCCGTACGCCGAGATCGCCGCCACCGAACGGGACATCCACGCGGGCCGCATGCCCGAGCGCCCGTTCGTCCTTGTCGGCCAGCAGTACCTCGCCGACCCCCAGCGCTCCGTCGGCGACATCCACCCCCTCTACAGCTACGCGCACGTGCCCCACGGCTACACCGGCGACGCGACCCAGGCGGTGATCAACCAGATCGAACGGTTCGCCCCCGGATTCCGGGACCGTATCGTCGGCCACGTGGCCCGATCCACCACAGACATGCAGGCCTACAACCCCAACTACGTGGGCGGCGACATCGTCACCGGCGCCAAGGACCTGCGCCAGCTGGTCCTCGGCCCGCAGTCCACGCTCTCCCCGTACGACACCGGTGTCCCCGGCCTGTACATCTGCTCGGCCGCCACACCGCCAGGACCGGGCGCGCACGGCATGTGCGGCGCCAACGCGGCCGAGGCGGCCCTGCGCCACCTCCACCGCCCGCGCCCGGCCTAGCCCCCGCCCGACGGGCCCAGGGCTTCCGGGCAGGGGGCCAGGCACCCTTCCCGTCGCCCGATCAAGGTGAAGGCGTCGTCCGGTGCGGTGGCTCGTCGAGGGGGTGCACGGCGACGGCGATCTTGCCGCGGGGGCGTCGGCGGCCCTCGCCGGGAGAGCCGCCCTCCAGCAGCGTGTGCGCGTCCGCGATGTCGGCCAGCGGCAGCACCTCGCCGATCACCGGCCGGAGCTCGCCCCGGTCGACCAGCCGGCTGAGGGCGTCGAGCTTCGCCCGGCCGGGGCTGACGAAGAGGAAGTGGTAGGTCGCGTTCACGCCCCACGCGGCGAGCAGGTTCTGCGGCTCGGGGATGTCCACGATGGACACCACGCGGCCTCGGTCGGCGAGGACCTCCGGGCTGCGGGTGAGAGTGTCCCCGCCCACCGTGTCCAGCACGACGTTCACCCCGCCCAGCTCGCGGACCTGCGGTACGTAGTCCCCGGCCGAGAAGTCGATCACGGTGTCGGCTCCCAGCCCGGTGACGAACTCGTGGTCCTTCGCCCGCGCGGTGGTCACCACCTCGGCTCCCAGCGCGTGGGCGACCTGGATGGCGGCCGAGCCGACCCCGCCCGCTCCGCCGTGCACCAGGACCCGTTCCCCGGCCTGCACCCCGGCTCGTTCGACCAGCGCCTCCCACGCCGTCACGCCCACGAGCGCGAGGCCGGCGGCCTCGACGTGCGACAGCCGCGCGGGCTTGCGGGCGACCAGGGCCTGGTCGACCACGTGGAACTCGGCGTACGTCCCCTGCCCGGCGAACACCGGCGCCAGATACCAGACCTCGTCGCCCGGCTGGAATTCGTCCGCCCCGGGGCCGGTGTCGACCACCACGCCGGACACGTCGTTGCCGATCACCGCCGGCAGCGGCACCTGGTCGCGGTAGTCGCCGCGCCGGGTCTGCAGATCGAGGGGGTTCACGGATGTGGCATGCACGCGCACCAGCACCTGGCCGGGGCCGGGAGTGGGTCTCGGCAGCTCTCGGGCGGCGAAGGCGGTGTCCGCGGCGCCGAAGTGGACGAGTTCCATCACACGCATCGAAGTCGACATGCGGCAAGCGTAGATCGTCATATCGCGAATTGCCAATATGTCCCTGCGTTACGATCACGGCATGTTCTCGGAGGCGGAGTTGCTGGCTGTGTTCCGGGCCCTGTCCAACCCGGCTCGCCGCCAGATGCTGGTGTGGCTGAAGGAGCCGATGAGCTTCCCGGGTCAGGAGCCCGGCGATGTCGAGATCGGTGTCTGCGTGAGCGACATCCAGCAGCGTGCGGGGCTGGGGCAGTCGACCACCTCGCAGTACCTCGCGATGCTGCGGCAGGCGGGGCTGGTGATCGCCACCCGGCGGGGCAAGTGGACCTACTACCGCCGCGACGAGGCGAACATAGCCCGCCTCTTGGAGACCCTGCACGACGTGTTCTAGATCCTGGCGCGGCTCCGGGGCGGCACCACCGCGCCGGCGTGTGCCGGGCTCGATCCCCGCTGCGGCGACCTCGGCGCTTCGGCCTGTGGTGGGCGCCGGCTTCTCCGTCCTGATGGTGGTTGACTAAGCGGAACCTTGTTCCGTATCGTATGCGGAGCAAGGTTCCGCTTTGGGCTGAGTCGAGGCGGGGCGCGCAGTCCGCCCTGCCCCCGACCGCCCCACCCGTCGCCGCCCGGCGAGACCGGCAGCAGGGCCGCGGGAAGAGGCTTGACGCTCCGCTCGCTTGTGGTGGCAGGGCCCCGGGTCGGCCCCACGCGCGGTGCCGACACCCACCGATCCGTCATGGAGGAACACAGCCATGCAGCACCGCACCTTGGGCCGCACCGGTGTGCAGGTCAGCTCGCTCGCGCTCGGCGCGATGAACTTCGGCAAAATCGGGCGCACCACCCAGGACGAGGTCACCGCCATCGTCGACGCCGCCCTGGAAGCCGGGATCAACCTCATCGACACCGCCGACGTGTACGGCGGCGGTGAGTCGGAGGAGATGGTCGGCAGGGCTGTCGCCGGCCGCCGCGACGACGTCGTGCTGGCCACGAAGGCCGGTATGCCGATGGGCGAGGAGCGCAACCACCGGGGCGGCTCGCGCCGCTGGCTGGTCGCCGCGCTGGACAACAGTCTGCGCCGTCTCGGCGTCGACCACGTCGACCTCTACCAGGTCCACCGATGGGACCCGAGCGCCGGCGACGAGGAGACCCTGTCGGCCCTGACCGACCTGCAGCGCGCCGGGAAGATCCGCTACTTCGGCTCCTCGACGTTCCCCGCTCACCGCATCGTGCAGGCCCAGTGGGCCGCCCGTGAGCACCGCCTGAGCCGCTACGTCACCGAACAGCCCAGCTACTCGATACTTCAGCGCGGGGTCGAGACCCACGTCCTGCCCGTGACCGAGGAGTACGGCCTCGGTGTGCTGGCGTGGAGCCCGCTGGCCTCGGGCTGGCTGTCCGGAGCGGTCCGTGAGGGCCGCGAGATCGCCACCAATCGCTCCACGTTCATGCCGCAGCGCTTCGACACCGCACTCCCGTCCAACCGGGCCAGGCTCGACGCGGTCGAGCGGCTCGCCAAGGTCGCCGACGGCGCCGGTCTGACGATGATCCAGCTCGCCCTCGGCTTCGTGACCGCGCACCCCGCCGTGACCGGCGCGCTCGTCGGCCCTCGCACGCTGGACCACCTGCACTCGCAGCTCGCCGCCGCCGACATCGTGCTCTCCGGCGACGTGCTGGACGCGATCGACGCCATCGTCGCCCCCGGTGTCGACCTCGCCGCACACGAGAAGAACGACACTCCGCCCGCGCTGCTCGACCCGTCACTGCGTCGCCGGTAGCCCTCCGAGGGCGGTATCCGCGCCATCCGTATCCGAGCCACTCGCTCCGGTTCCCGGGCGCCCCGGCCGTCGTCGAGGCGCCCGGGAGGGGGCGGGCCGGGTCAGGGTCGATCTCAACGGGGCGCCACCCTTCTAACCGTATAAAGGCGTTTGACAGGTTAGGTCATTCCGTGTTTACGTGGCCAGAGCTAACCGGACCAGACGATCAAAGGGGTTAGATATGCGTGCGGTGCGCCACCGGACCGAGACTGTCGACGGCCATGAGATCTTCTACCGCGAGGTCGGCCCCGCCGACGCCCCCGCGATCGTCCTGCTGCACGGCTACCCGACCAGCTCGTTCATGTTCCGCGAGCTCATTCCGCTGCTGGCCGACGACTACCACGTCATCGCGCCGGACCACCTCGGCTTCGGCCACTCCGACGCCCCCCTTGTAGGGGAGTTCGAGTACACCTTCGACGCCCTCGCCGACCTCACGTCCAAGCTCCTCGATCAGCTGGGCCTGGACCGCTATGCCCTCTACGTCCAGGACTACGGCGCCCCCATCGGGTGGCGCCTCGCGCTCAGGCACCCCGAGCGGATCTCCGCTCTCGTCACCCAGAACGGCAATGGCTACGAGGACGGTTTCATCGAGTCGTTCTGGGCCGATGTCTGGGCCTACGGGGCGAACCCCGGCCCCGACACCGAACCCGCCGTCCGTGCCGCGCTGAGCATCGACGCCATCCGCTGGCAGTACACGCACGGCGTGCCCGACCCGAGCCGGATCAGCCCGGACACCTGGGAGCGCGACGTCGCCCTCGTCTCCCGTGAGGGCAACGACGAGGTCCAGCTGGCGCTGTTCCGCGACTACCGGAACAACCGCCCGCTCTACCCGCTGCTGCACGAATTCCTGCGCACCAGCGAGGTGCCGGTGCTCGCCGTGTGGGGCCGCAACGACGAGATCTTCGGCCCGGACGGCGCACGGGCCTTCGCCCGCGACGCCAAGGATGCGGAGGTGCACCTGATCGACGGCGGCCACTTCCTGCTGGAGAGCCACCTTGACGTCGTCGCGGGCTACCTGCGCGGCTTCCTCGGGCGCGTGCTGAGGTGACGACGCGGCATGGTCGGCAACTCGGCAAGCTGGTTGGCCGGCATCGAGGCAGGTGCCCTGTGTGACCGAGCGAGTGATCGGCCCCATCGGCCAGGTCCGCGCTCATCGGCTACCCGATGGACGCCCGCTCTCAGTAACGTCCGTTCCATGACCGTCCTCCAGGCACTGGATGCCCTCGTCCGCCTCTGCCCATCGCCCGCCGATCCGCCGCCCGCGGTGGACTGGGCGCAGGCCGAGCACGCCCTCGGTACGGCTCTGCCCGCTGACTACAAGCAACTCGTCGAGACATACGGCGACGGCGTCTTCGACGAGACGATCTGGCTGCTCGTTCCCGACTCCATCCACGACGCATTCAATCTGCGCGTGCAGGCGACGGAACGGGACGGGGTCCTGGCCGGGCTGTGGGAAGTGGGCGAGGAGAAGCCGGTCGGCCTGCTGGAGGCGGGGGCGCGGATCCTGCCGTGGGCATTCGACGGGTTCAGCGGGGCGTTCCTGTACTGGCTGGCACGGCCCGGTCGGCATCCCGACGAGTGGACCGTGCTCTACAACGAGGGGCAGGGCCCGCTGTGGGAGCCCCACGACATGGGGTGCCTCGACTTCCTGCTGGCGGTGCTCACAGGGGCGGCGGAGACGGAGTACTTCGGCCACCTCCGCGAAGTGCTGAAGCCGACGGAGCACCGCTTCGCGTCGGCCGATCAGATCCTCGGAACGCCCAGGCGGTGACGCCGCAGGCCGCTCTCGGCGTTCCCGCCAGGGGTGTTCGTTCTCCTCGTTTGCCGACTGGGCTGCACCGGCACGGCTGAGGCGGGGAGGGTCGGCAGGCTCTTTGCATAAAACTGCGTCGATGCGTATAGTCATGCCATCGATCAGGAGGGTTACCGATGGTGGTACGAGCAGCAGTGGCAGGGGCGAGCGGATACGCCGGCGGGGAGCTGCTCCGCCTTCTGCTGGCGCACCCCGAGGTCGAGATCGGCGCCCTCACCGGGTACTCCAACGCCGGGCAGACTCTCGGATCGCTCCAGCCGCATCTGCGGCCGCTGGCCGACCGGGTGCTGGAGCCCACCACCGCCGAGGTCCTCGCCGGTCACGACGTCGTCTTCCTGGCGCTCCCGCACGGGCAGTCCGCCGCCGTCGCCGAGCAGCTCGGGGCGGACGTTCTCGTCGTCGACATGGGGGCCGACTTCCGGCTCAAGGACGCCGGTGACTGGGAGGCGTTCTACGGGTCACCGCACGCCGGGACCTGGCCCTACGGGCTGCCCGAGCTGCCGGGCGGGCGGGCCGCGCTCGCCGGGTCCAAGCGGATCGCCGTGCCGGGGTGCTACCCGACCGCCGTGTCCCTCGCGCTCTTCCCGGCGTACGAAGCGGGCATCGCCGAGCCGGAGGCCGTGATCGTCGCCGCGTCGGGCACCTCGGGTGCGGGCAAGGCGGTCAAGCCGCATCTGCTCGGCTCCGAGGTGATGGGCAACATGACCCCGTACGGCGTCGGCGGCGGGCACCGCCACACCCCCGAGATGATCCAGAACCTCAGCGCCGCCGCCGGTGAGCCGGTCACCGTCTCCTTCACGCCCACCCTCGCGCCCATGCCGCGCGGCATCCTCGCCACGTGCAGCGCGAAGGCGAAGCCCGGCGTGAGCGCGGAGAGCCTGCGCGCGGTGTACGGGAAGGCGTTCGCGGACGAGCCGTTCGTGGACCTCCTGCCCGAGGGGCAGTGGCCCGCCACCGCCGCGGTGTACGGCTCCAACGCCGTACAGGTCCAGGTCGCCCACGACCCGGCCGCCGGACGGATCATCGTCATCTGCGCCATCGACAATCTCGCCAAGGGCACCGCGGGCGGCGCCCTGCAGAGCATGAACATCGCCCTCGGACTCCCCGAGGACACAGGTCTCACGACGATCGGAGTTGCACCGTGAGCGTCACGGCAGCACAAGGGTTCTCTGCGGCGGGCATCGCCGCGGGAATCAAGGAGAGCGGGAACCCGGACCTGGCCCTCGTGGTCAACAACGGGCCGCGCCGCGCCGCCGCGGGCGTCTTCACCTCCAACCGCGTCAAGGCCGCCCCGGTGCTCTGGTCGGAGCAGGTCCTCAAGGGCGGCGAGGTCACCGCCGTCGTCCTCAACTCCGGTGGCGCCAACGCCTGTACGGGGCCCAAGGGCTTCCAGGACACCCACGCCACCGCCGAGAAGGTCGCCGAGGTGCTGGACGGCCACAGCGCCGGTGAGGTCGCCGTCGCCTCCACCGGGCTCATCGGTCTTCTGCTCCCCATGGACAAGCTGCTGCCCGGCATCGAGCAGGCCGCCGCCGCGCTCAGCGAGCACGGCGGCGAGAAGGCCGCCATCGCCATCAAGACCACCGACACCGTGCACAAGACGGCCGTCGCGGGCGGCGAGGGCTGGACCGTCGGCGGCATGGCCAAGGGCGCGGGCATGCTTGCCCCGGGCCTGGCCACCATGCTCGTCGTCCTCACCACCGACGCCGATGTGGCGGCCCCCGAGCTGGACGCCGCCCTGCGCGACGCCACCCGGACCACCTTCGACCGGGTCGACTCCGACGGCTGCATGTCCACCAACGACACCGTGCTGCTGCTCGCCTCCGGCGCCAGCGGCATCACCCCGGACCAGGGTGAGTTCGCCGAAGCCGTACGGACCGTCTGCGACGACCTCGCCCGGCAGCTGATCGGCGACGCCGAGGGCGCGTCCAAGGACATCCGGATCGAGGTGATCAACGCGGCCACCGAGGACGACGCCGTCGAGGTCGGCCGGTCCATCGCCCGTAACAACCTCCTCAAGTGCGCCATCCACGGCGAGGACCCCAACTGGGGCCGTGTCCTCTCCGCCATCGGCACGACCAAGGCCGCCTTCGAGCCGGACCAGCTCAACGTCGCCATCAACGACGTCTGGGTCTGCAAGAACGGGGGAGTGGGCGAGGACCGCGACCTCGTCGACATGCGCTACCGGGAGGTCAAGATCACCGCCGACCTCGCCGCGGGCGCCGAGTCGGCCGTCATCTGGGCCAACGACCTCACCGCGGACTACGTCCACGAGAACAGCGCGTACAGCTCGTGAGCGCCGCGCGGAAGCACACCGCACTCCCGAAGGCGCAGATCCTCATCGAGGCCCTGCCCTGGCTGACCCGCCACAACGGCAAGACCGTCGTCATCAAGTTCGGCGGCAACGCCATGATCGACGAGGAGCTGAAGGCCGCCTTCGCCCAGGACGTCGTCTTCCTGCGGCACGCCGGCCTCAAGCCCGTCGTCGTGCACGGCGGCGGCCCGCAGATCAGCGCCCAGCTCGACAAGCAGGGCCTGGTCAGCGAGTTCAAGGCCGGGCTGCGCGTCACCACCCCCGAGGCGATGGACGTCGTCCGGATGGTGCTCGCCGGACAGGTCCAGCGCGAGCTCGTCGGTCTCCTCAACCAGCACGGCCCCCTCGCCGTCGGCATGACCGGCGAGGACGCCCACACCATCACCGCCACCCAGCACCGGCCCACCATCGACGGCGAGTCCGTCGACATCGGCCGGGTCGGCGAGATCACCGCCATCGACACCGGGGCCATCCAGGCTCTGCTCGACGACGGCCGTATCCCGGTCGTCTCCTCCATCGCCCGCTCCGCCGACGACCACCACGTCTACAACGTCAACGCCGACACCGCGGCCGCCGCGCTAGCCGCCGCCCTGAACGCCGAGACGCTGATGGTCCTCACGGACGTGGAGGGGCTGTACGAGGACTGGCCCAACAGCGACGACGTCATCAGCCGGCTGACCGCCAGTCAGCTGGAGAAGCTGCTGCCCGAGCTGTCCAGCGGCATGGTCCCCAAGATGCAGGGCTGTCTGCACGCCGTGCGCAACGGTGTCGAGACCGCCCGCGTCATCGACGGCCGGGTCCAGCACTCGATCCTGCTGGAGATCTTCACCGACGAGGGCATCGGCACCATGGTCGTGCCGGACGCCCCCATCGACGTACACGCAGCCGACGTACACACAGGGCCTGAACAGGGGGCATCATGACCGGCACCGACAGCGGCGGACTCACCTCGCGCTGGCAGGGCGCGCTGATGGACAACTACGGCACGCCCCGGCTGCCGCTCGTCTGCGGCGAAGGCGCGTACGTCTGGGACGAGGACGGCACCCGCTACCTCGACTTCGTCGGCGGCATCGCGGTCAACGCCCTCGGCCACGCCCACCCCGCCGTCGTCGAGGCCGTCTCCACCCAGATCGCCTCCCTCGGCCATGTGTCGAACCTGTTCATCGCCGAGCCGCCCGTCGCGCTCGCCGAGCGGCTGCTCCAGCTGTTCGGCCGTCAGGGCCGGGTCTTCTTCGCCAACTCCGGCGCGGAGGCCAATGAGGCCGCCTTCAAGATCGGCCGGCTCACCGGGCGCACCCACATGGTCGCGACCGACGGCGGCTTCCACGGCCGGACGATGGGCGCGCTCGCCCTCACCGGCCAGCCGGGGAAGCAGGAGCCGTTCCGGCCGCTGCCCGGCGACGTCACGCACGTGCCGTACGGAGACGCGGACGCCCTGCGCGCAGCCGTCACCACCGACACCGCGCTCGTGATCATCGAGCCGGTGCAGGGCGAGAACGGCGTCGTGGTCCCGCCCAAGGGCTATCTGGAGGCGGCCAGGGAGATCACCCGGGCGACCGGCGCCCTGCTCGTCCTGGACGAGGTGCAGACCGGGATCGGCCGCTGCGGCCAGTGGTTCGAGCACCAGGCCCACCAGGGCGTCGAGCCCGACATCGTCACCCTCGCCAAGGGCCTCGGCGGCGGTCTGCCGATCGGTGCGACCGTCGCCTTCGGCCCGGCGGCCGACCTGCTGAAGCCGGGGCACCACGGCACCACCTTCGGCGGTAACCCGGTCGCCTGCGCCGCCGGACTCGCCGTCATCGACACCCTCGCGGCCGACGGAGCGCTCGACGAGGTCAAGCGGCTCGGCGAGAAGATCCGCGACGGCGTGGAGGCGCTGGGACACCCGCTGGTCTCCCATGTCCGCGGCAGTGGCCTGCTGCTGGGTATCGTGCTCACCGGACCCCTCGCACCGCAGGTGCAGCAGGCGGCCCAGGGAGCCGGCCTCCTGGTGAACGCGCCCGCCCCCGATGTCGTACGGCTGATGCCGCCGCTGATCATCGGTGACGCGGAGGTGGACGCGTTCCTGGAGATCCTGCCGAGCGCTCTCGACGCGGCACACGGGGACGGACGATCCGGAGCATGACCCTCCGGAGAATGAGGCGACGACGATGACCGAGGCGCAGGAAACCGAGCACGGCGGGCCGTCCGTGCCGCAGACCCGCACCGCCCGCCACCGCCGGATCGTGGACATCCTGAACCGGCAGCCGGTCCGCTCGCAGAGCCAGCTGGCCAAGCTCCTCGCCGACGACGGGCTGAGCGTCACCCAGGCGACGCTCTCCCGCGACCTCGACGAGCTGGGCGCGGTGAAGATCCGCAACACCGGCGGCGAGCTGATCTACGCGGTGCCGAGCGAGGGCGGATTCCGCACCCCGCAGGCGCCGCTGGGCGGCTCGGCCAAGGAGGAGCGGATGCGCAGGCTCTCGGCCGAACTGCTCATCTCGGCGGAGGCCTCGGCCAACCTCGTGGTGCTGCGCACGCCGCCGGGCGCGGCCCAGTTCCTCGCCTCGGCCATCGACCAGGCCGAACTGCACGACATCCTCGGCACGATCGCGGGCGACGACACGCTGATGCTCATCAGCCGCGACCCGAACGGCGGCCAGGCGCTCGCCGACCATCTGCTGAGGCTCGCTCAGAACGACCGCTGAGAAGTTCCGTTCAGTAGCGCGTGATCGCGGTCGGGCCCGAAGAGGTCCCGACCGCGATGTGCGGTTCCCGCTCCGGCTTCGCCCACGCCAGGATCTCCGCCATGGCGTCGGCGGGTACGGACACACAACCCGCCGTCGCCCCGCGCCCGTTCACATGCAGGAAGATGCCCGCGCCCCGGCCCAGTACCGGGCGGTCGTAGTTGAAGCCGATCACCAGCGCCCGGGCGTACTGCGTGCCGTAGGAGACCAGGTGCTCGGCCTCCGCCGCCCGGCAGTGGGAGGGCCGCGGTTCCACCCAACGGTTGTACGCATCCGAGTCGTTGTCCTGGCACCACCAGGAGTCCTCGTTCACCTTCCGGTACGGATACGTCGTGCCGGCCGGGGCGTCCTCGATGCCGAAGGCGTACGGCAGGTCGTAAAGACCGGTCGGCGTGGTGCTCGTGCCCTGCTCCCGGGTTGCGCCGTCGGCCAGCCCGTTCGCCCCGAACCGCGCGGGCGCGGAACCCGCCTCCGTCCACCGGCCCCCGCGCCGCTCCCACCAGGTCACCGTGCCCGTCGTGGAGCCGGTGTCCGGGGCCTCGGCGGTGATCAGCTGGGAGCCGCCGCCCGTGTCCGCCAGCCGGTCCGGCAAGGGCGGCGGTACGTCGGAGGCGTCGGCGGGCCCGGCCCCGAGGGAGCCGGCCAGGGCGAGGAGTGCGGCGGCGGTCACCAGTGATCTGCGCATGCTCCGGACCGTACGGCGACCGGCGGACCCGCCCCACCGGACCTGCTCCGTACGGCCCAGCGGCGCACACCGGACGGGGCCTCACCGGGCGGGGGCGTCACCGGTACCCGGGCTCCGGCCGCCGCTGCCGCCCCGCCGCCCGCAACAGCCGATCCGCCGCCACCCGCACCGCACGCGGCCGGTCCGGCCCACTCCGCTCGCGCAGCAGGAGCTCCGGAATTCCGGCGGCGTCCGGCAGCAGGGCCCGGGTCGCCGCCCGCACCACGGCCGGGCTCGGGTCGTCCAGCGACGGCGTCAGCCGCTCCCGTTGCACCACGTCCAGCGCGCGCAGTCCGGTGATCGCGTTCAGGCGCACGGCGGGCAGCGGGTGCTCGACGAGAGCCCACAGCGTTTCGGCGTCCGCCGCCCGGTCGCCGCACTCGCCGAGGCCCGCGGCGGCTCCGGGGCGCGCGGCGGGATCGGTGCACAGGCTCCGGTAGACGGGCAGCGGGTCGACGCCGCCCTGCCGCAGTACATAGCGTGCGCAGGCCCGTACGACGGCGGAGCGGTCGGCGAGGAACGGCTCCGCCTCACCGTGCCGCCCGGCCCGCCGCAGCGCGGTCACCCCGGCCGAACGCACCCGGGGCGAGCGGGCCGCCAGCAGCCGGTCGAGCACGGCGGCCACGTCCGGGTTCACGGCCGCGCTCGGATCCACGGCCGCGTCCGGGTCCACAGCCGAGTCCGGGTCCACGAGCCCGGCCGGCTTCACAGCCGCGCCCGGGTCTACGGCCGCGCTCGGATCCACGGCCACGCCCAGGTCCACGGCCGCGCCCGGATCCATGGCCCCACCCGGCTTCACGGCCGCGACGGCGGCGTCCGCGCAGAGGTCCTGGAGGGTGACATCACCGCAGCTCGCCGCCGTGTCGGCCAGCTGCGTCGGCGTCAGCAGCGCGCGGTCCACCGCGATCCGGTACGCGAGTCTGTACGTCGCCCGGTCCGGGTGGGCCGTCAGCGCCAGCACCCCGGCCGCCGGGCCCTCGCGCAGCGCGTCCTCCAGCAGAGCGCGCGCGAAGTCGCCCCGGTCCCGTCGCGCCAGCCGCAGGATCAGCTCGGCCAGCGGGAACAGGTCGCCGCCGGGCAGTTCGGCGAGCAGCGTCCGGGCCTTCTCGCGGACCGGAGAAACCCAGTCCGCGCACCGCACCACCAGCAGCGGGCGCAGCTCCGGGTCGGTGCGGGCCACGTCCAGGGCCGCCTCCCGGACCCGCCCGTCCCGGTGGCACAGGGCGACAGCGGGAGGCGGTGGCGGCGGCGAGGCCGGGGGAGCGGCCCGGGAACCCGTACGTCCGCGCAACCGGTCCAGCAGCGTCGGGGCCGGCCGCCGCGGCTCCCCGGGCGGGCGGGTCCACAGCCAGGGGCGGTCGTCCAGATTCCGTACACCGGCGTCGAAGGCCAACCAGGCCCCGGCCGAGGCGATGTCGAACGCCTCCGCCGGAGTCTCGCCCTCGCACACCCGCACCACGGCTCGCACGGTCTCCCCGTCCCGGCCGTCCCAGCTCTCCACGGCTGCCCCCTTCATCGGCTGCCGATGCTAGAGGCGTTCCGGCCGAGGAGCGTCGGCATTTTCCGTCCGCACGGCTGCGTATACCGCTCTGACCTGCGGTTTTGACAAACAATACGGAGGACTGCATAGTTATACCCATCAGTGATTGCACCGTAAGGAGAAACCCGTGACCGAGCGCGTCGTACTCGCCTACTCGGGCGGCCTGGACACCTCCGTCGCCATCGGCTGGATCGCCGAGGAGACGGGCGCCGAGGTCATCGCCGTTGCCGTGGACGTCGGCCAGGGCGGCGAGGACCTGGACGTCATCCGCAAGCGCGCGCTCGCCTGCGGTGCCGTCGAAGCCGAGGTCGCGGACGCCAAGGACGAGTTCGCCGAGGAGTACTGCCTCCCGGCGATCAAGGCCAACGCCCTCTACATGGACCGCTACCCGCTGGTCTCGGCCCTCTCCCGGCCGACCATCGTCAAGCACCTCGTCGCCGCCGCCCACAAGCACAACGCCGGGATCGTCGCCCACGGCTGCACCGGCAAGGGCAACGACCAGGTCCGCTTCGAGGCCGGCATCTCCGCGCTCGGCTCCGACCTGAAGTGCATCGCCCCGGTCCGCGACTACGCGATGACCCGGGACAAGGCGATCGCCTTCTGCGAGGAGAAGAACCTCCCGATCGCGACCACCAAGAAGTCCCCGTACTCCATCGACCAGAACGTCTTCGGGCGCGCCGTCGAGACGGGCTTCCTGGAGGACATCTGGAACGGTCCGATCGAGGACATCTACGAGTACACCGAGAACCCCGCCACCCCGCGCGAGGCCGACGAGGTCGTCATCTCCTTCAAGGAGGGCGTGCCCGTCGCCATCGACGGCCGTCCCGTCACCGTCCTCCAGGCGATCCAGCAGCTCAACGAGCGGGCCGGCGCCCAGGGCATCGGCCGGATCGACATGGTCGAGGACCGGCTCGTGGGCATCAAGTCCCGCGAGGTGTACGAGGCGCCCGGCGCGATCGCGCTGATCACCGCCCACCAGGAGCTGGAGAACGTCACCGTCGAGCGCGAACTGGCCCGCTACAAGCGGCAGGTCGAGCAGCGCTGGGGCGAGATGGTCTACGACGGCCTGTGGTTCTCCCCGCTCAAGCGGGCGCTCGACGGCTTCATCAACGAGGCCAACCAGCACGTCACCGGCGACATCCGGATGACCCTGCACGGCGGCCGCGCCGTCGTCACCGGCCGGAAGTCCGAGGAGTCGCTGTACGACTTCAACCTCGCCACCTACGACTCGGGCGACACCTTCGACCAGTCCAAGGCGCAGGGCTTCATCGAGATCTTCGGCCTTTCCTCGAAGATCGCCGCCAAGCGCGACCTCGCCTGACCCCCTCTCGTTGTACAGCCGCCTCCCCGTCGTCACGCGGCGGGGAGGCGGCCGCATATCCGCATCCGGGCCTACGCCTTGGCCTCGGCCTTTGCTTTCGCTTTTTGAGGAGCACGCAGTGAGCAGCAACAACGGTGACGTCCGGCTCTGGGGCGCGCGTTTCGCCGACGGACCGGCCGAGGCGCTGGCCAAGCTGTCGGCGTCCGTCCACTTCGACTGGCGGCTCGCGCCGTACGACATCGCCGGCTCCCGCGCCCACGCACGCGTCCTCCACAAGGCGGGCCTGCTCACCGAGGACGAGCTGACCCGGATGCTCGCCGGGCTCGACCAGCTCGAAGCCGACGTCGCCGACGGCTCCTTCACCGGCACGATCGCCGACGAGGACGTCCACACCGCCCTGGAGCGCGGACTCCTCGAACGGCTCGGCGCGGACCTCGGCGGCAAGCTGCGGGCCGGCCGGTCGCGGAACGACCAGATCGCCACGCTCTTCCGGATGTACCTGCGCGACCACGCCCGGATCGTCGGCGGCCTGATCGCCGACCTCCAGAGCGCGCTGGTCGGCCTCGCCGAGGCCAACGCGGACGTCGCGATGCCGGGCCGGACCCACCTCCAGCACGCCCAGCCCGTCCTCTTCGCCCACCATGTGCTCGCCCACGTCCAGTCCCTCTCCCGGGACGCCGAGCGGCTGCGCCAGTGGGACGAGCGCACGGCCGTCTCGCCGTACGGATCCGGGGCGCTCGCCGGGTCCTCGCTCGGGCTGGACCCGGAGGCGGTCGCCGCCGACCTGGGCTTCGAGCACGGGTCGGTCGCCAACTCCATCGACGGCACCGCCTCGCGGGACTTCGTCGCGGAGTTCGCCTTCATCACCGCGATGATCGGCGTGAACCTCTCCCGGATCGCGGAGGAGGTCATCATCTGGAACACGAAGGAGTTCTCCTTCGTCACCCTCCACGACGCCTTCTCCACCGGCTCCTCGATCATGCCGCAGAAGAAGAACCCCGACATCGCGGAGCTGGCCCGGGGCAAGTCCGGCCGTCTCATCGGCAATCTGACCGGCCTCCTCGCCACGCTGAAGGCGCTCCCGCTGGCGTACAACCGGGACCTCCAGGAGGACAAGGAGCCCGTCTTCGACTCCTGCGACCAGCTGGAGGTCCTGCTGCCCGCCTTCACCGGCATGATGGCGACCCTCACCGTCAACCGCGAGCGCATGGAGGAGCTGGCCCCGGCGGGCTTCTCGCTCGCGACCGACATCGCGGAATGGCTGGTCAAGCAGGGTGTGCCCTTCCGGGTGGCGCACGAGGTGGCCGGCGCCTGCGTCAAGGAGTGCGAGCAGCACGGCATCGAGCTCGACCAGCTCACCGACGAGCAGTTCGCCAAGATCTCCGAGCACCTCACCCCCGAGGTCCGCACCGTCCTCAACGTGCGGGGCGCCCTCGCCTCCCGCGACGGCCGGGGCGGAACGGCGCCCTCCGCCGTCGCCGTCCAGCTCGCCGAGGTGAAGGAGGACCTGGCCGCCCAGCACGCCTGGGCGACCGCCCGCCGGTAGCCGTACCGCTCACGTACGTGGCGTACCGCGTCGCGTACGTGGCGTACCGCGTCGCGTACGTGAAGCACCGCGTGAGGTGCGTGCCGTACCGCGTGGCGTACGTACGGTGTCGTCGCAGGTGCGGGAAGGGTGTCGCGGATTACGTTCACCGGGGTAGGAGTATCCGAAACCCGACCCGAGGAGACCGCGATGCCCTTCGCCGCCCTGGCCGCCGCGACGACCCCGACCGCCCACATCGGACTGGGCCTGGCCGCCGTCGGGAGGCCCGGCTACATCAATCTCCACCGAGACCGCGACCTGCCCGCCGACCGGGACGTCGAGGCCCTGCGCGCCCGCACCCACGAGCTGCTGGACGCCGCCTACGCCCAGGGCGTCCGGTACGTCGACACCGCCCGCTCCTACGGCCGCGCCGAGGAGTTCCTCGCCGAGTGGCTGGACGCCCGGCCCTCCTTCACCGACCTCGTCGTCGGCTCCAAGTGGGGCTACACCTACACCGCCGACTGGGACGTCGAGGCCGAGGAACACGAGGTCAAGGACCACTCGCTCGCCACCTTCGAGCGCCAGTACGCCGAGACCCGGGCCCTCCTCGGCGACCGGCTCAGCCTCTACCAGGTCCACTCGGTCACCCCGGACAGCCCGGCGCTCACCGACAAGGAACTGCTCGACCGCCTCGCCGCCCTGGCCGCCGACGGCGTCACCGTCGGCCTCTCCACCAGCGGGCCCGCCCAGGCCGAGGCGATCCGGGCCGCCCTCGCCGTCACGGTCGACGGCGAACCCCTCTTCCGTACGGTCCAGGCCACCTACAACGCCCTGGAGACCTCGGCCGCGCCCGCGCTCGCCGAGGCCCACGACGCCGGGCTCACCGTGATCGTCAAGGAGGGCATGGCCAACGGGCGCCTCGCCGGGGAGGAGGCCCCCGCCGTGTTCCAGGAGATCGCCGCCGGCGCGGGCGTGGGCGGCGACGCGGTCGCCCTCGCCCTGGTCCTGCACCAGCCCTGGGCGGGCGTCGTGCTCTCCGGCGCCGCCACGGCTGCCCAGCTCTCCGGCAATCTGCACGCCGCTGTCGTCGACCTGGACGACGAGCAGCGGGCCCGCCTCGACGCCCTGGTCGAGGAGCCGGAGGCCTACTGGCGGCACCGCGCCGGCCTGCCCTGGCACTGAAAGTCCGCCCGGCCGGCCCTCAGGAGCTCGTCAGGACGACGAGCTCCCGGGTCGCCCGGGTCATCGCGACATAGCGGTCCACCGCCCCCTCGACGCCGGCCCCGAACCGCTCCGGGCCGACGAGGACGACCAGGTCGAACTCCAGGCCCTTCGACAGCTCCGGGGTCAGCGACCGCACGCGGGGCGTCGCCCGGAACGCCGGATCGCCGATGACACAGGCGATCCCGTCGTCGTGCGCGGCCAGCCAGCCGTCGAGGACCCTGTCCAGGTCGGCGACGGACCCGTGGGTGACGGGAATGCCGCTGCTGCGGACCGAGACCGGCACATTGGCGTCGGGGAGCACGGCCCGGACGACCGGCTCGGCCTCCGCCATGATCTCCTCCGGCGTCCGGTAGTTGACGGTCAGCGAGGCCAGGGTGATCCGGTCGAGCCCGACCCGCTCCAGCCGCTCCCGCCACGACTCGGGGAACCCGTGCCGGGCCTGCGCCCGGTCCCCGACGACGGTGAAGCTCCGGGACGGACACCGCTGGAGCAGCATCTGCCACTGGGCGTCGGTCAGTTCCTGGGCCTCGTCCACGACGATGTGCGCGAAGGGCCCGGCCAGCAGGTCGGGCTCCACCCCGCTCGGCCGGTCGGCGGTGGCCAGCGACTCCCGCAGATCCGCCCCGCGCAGCATCGCCAGCGCACCCTCGCCGTCCGCGTCGGCGTCGATCAGCGTCTCGTCGGCGAGGAGGCTGTCGACGACGTCGTCCATCCGCTCGCGTTCGGCGGCGGCCGCCGCCTCGTGGCGCCGCCTGCGCCGGGACGCCTCCGGGTCGCCGAGCCGCTGCCGGGCCGCGTCCAGGACCGGCAGGTCCGACTCCGTCCAGGCCTGCGCGTCCGGACGCTGGAGCCGCCGGACCTGCTCGGCGGTCAGCCAGGGGGCGCACTTGCGCAGGTACGCGGGTACGGACCAGAGGTCGCCGACCAGATCGGCCGCCTCGACCAGCGGCCAGGCCCGGTCGAAGAGGGCGAACAGCTCCCGGTTCTGCCGCAGCGAGGCGCGCAGCGCTTCCTCCGGGGCGTCGCCGTCGTGCTTGTCCACGAGGATCGTGAGCAGCTCTTCCCAGATCTGGTCGCGCGCCTCGTTGTGCGGGGTGCCCGGGTCCGCCGAACCGAACGCCGAGGCCCAGTCGGCGGCGCTCAGCCAGATGTCGGACCAGTGCGTCTCCACCCGTACGCCCTCGGCGGGCGGCTCCTCGTAGAACCGGACGGCAGGCTCGACCGCGTTCACGAGGTCCGCCGACGCCTTGAGGCGCGCCACCTCCGGATCGGTCTCGGCCACCGCCCCGGCCCCCTCGGCGACCAGGTCCCGCAGGGTGCACGTCTGCACGCCCTCCTCCCCGAGGCTGGGCAGCACATCGGATACGTACCCGAGGTAGGGCTCGTGCGGCCCGACGAACAGGACCCCGCCGCGACGGTGGCCCAGGCGCGGGTCGGAGTACAGGAGATAGGCGGAGCGGTGCAGCGCGACGACGGTCTTCCCGGTACCGGGCCCGCCGTCGACGACGAGCGTGCCCCGGGAGCCGGCCCGGATGATGGCGTCCTGGTCGGCCTGGATGGTGCCCAGCACATCGCGCATCCGGGCCGACCGGTCGCCGCCGAGACTGGCGATGAACGCGGACTGGTCGTCCAGCGCGGCATGCCCGGCGAACCCCTCCGGGGCGAACACCTCGTCCCAGTAGTCGTTGATCCGGCCGCCGTGCCACCGGTAGCGACGGCGGCTCGCCAGGCCCATCGGGTCGGCGTGGGTGGCCCCGAAGAAGGGCTCGGCCGCGGGGGAGCGCCAGTCGAGCAGCAGGCGGCGGCCCGTGCTGTCGGTCAGCCCGAGCCGGCCCACGTACAGCGGCCCGGAGCCGTCCGCGGCGACCATGTGCCCGAGGCACAGATCCAGGCCGAACCGGCGCAGGGCGCGCAGCCGGGCGGTCAGCCGGTGGATCTCCACGTCCCGGTCCATCGCCTGCCGGCTCGCCCCGCCGGGCGCCCTGCGCTCGGCGGCGAGCCGGTCGGTCAGCTCGGCGATCGACTGTTCCAGACAGTGGGCGATGGCCGCGAAGTGCTGCTCGTCATCGGCGATCAGCGCCGGGTCGGCCTTGGAGGAGAGCCGGTCGGGGAGGTCGAACGCGCTGGTGGTCAGGGGTTTCACGTCGTCGGTTCCGATCTGCGGTGCGTGTGTACGTACAGGGGGCGGCGATCCCCCGGGGCGAGGCGAGTTCGTGCGGGCCGGGCGGGTGCGGTCGGGCGGGGCACTCGTGCGCGGCGCCTGGTCAGGCGGTGGGTGCGCCGAACCACCGGGCCGTAGCGCCGAGCAGTTCGGCCTGCTCCTCGCCGGCCCAGGCGACATGGCCGTCCGGCCGCAGCAGTACGGCGGGGGCGTCGAGGCCCTCGGCGACGTCGACGACATGGTCGATCCGGTCCGACCAGCCGGCCACGGACAGCCGGCCGGTGCCGTCGAGCAGCAGCCCGCGGCCCTCGTGCGTCAGGTCGTAGAGACGGCCGCGCTTCAGCGGCAGGTCCCGCAGCCGCCGGCCGAGCAGGTCATGGCCCTCGCCGAAGTCGTAGCGGACGTCGACCGCGGTGACCATGCCGGTCAGGTACGCGTTGACCTCATCGAAGTCCATCAGCCGGGAGAACAGTTCCCGCAGCGCGACCGCGCCCGGAGAGGTGCCCAGCAGGGTGATCTGCGCCCGGGTGTTGTCCAGGACGCGTGCGCCCACCGGGTGCCGCTCGGCGTGGTAGCTGTCCAACAGCCCTTCCGGCGCCCAGCCGTTGACCGCCGCGGCCAGCTTCCAGCCGAGGTTGAACGCGTCCTGCACCCCGAGGTTGAGGCCCTGCCCGCCGGTCGGCGGGTGGATGTGCGCCGCGTCGCCGGCCAGGAAGACCCGGCCGACCCGGTACCGCTCCGCCTGCCGGGTGGCGTCACCGAAGCGGGACAGCCGGCGGGGCGAGTGGACGCCGAAGTCGGTGCCCGCGACGGCCCGCAGCCGCTGCCTGAACTCCTCCAGCGTCGGGGCCGTCCTCCGGTCCTCGGACACCCCTTCGGCGGGCACGATCACCCGGAAGGTGCCGTCGCCGTTGGGGACGACGCCGAACCGCAGCTGCGTCCCGCGGACCTCCTCGACGACGGCGGCGACCGTCGCCGGGTCCTCGGTCAGCTCCATGTCGCCGAGCAGCGTCTCGACCGTGGCGGGCTGCCCGGCGAAGTCGACGCCGAGCCGCCTGCGCACCGTGCTGCGGCCGCCGTCGCATCCGACGACGTACCGCGAGCGCAGGCGGGTGCCGTCCGTCAGCTCTACGGTCACCCCGGCCTCGTCGCCGTCCGTGTCCCCGTCGGCGTATCCGCTCAGCCCCGCCACCTCGCAGCCGCGCCGGATCTCGGCGCCCAGCTCGACGGCGCGTTCGCGGAGCAGCCGCTCGGTCACCGGTTGCAGGGTGGAGAGGCCGTACGGGTGCGCGGTGTCCAGGCGGTCCGGCCACGGTTTCCGAATTCCGCCGAAGAAGCCGCCCGCCTGGAATTTCTCACTGACCGCGAGGAATCGGTCCAGCAGCCCGCGCTGGTCCATCACCTCGACGCTGCGCACATGCAGTCCGCGCCCCCGCGACTCCCGGCCCGGCTCCGCCAATTTCTCCAGCACGACCGTGCGCACTCCGGCCAGCCGCAGCTCAGCGGCGAGCATCAGGCCGGTGGGCCCGCCGCCGACGACGATTACGTCGATCATCACTGTTCCGCCTTCGTCGACGTCGAATGCGGACGATTCTGCGGCATATGGGGGGCCTTGCCGCAAGGCCCCCCATGCGCTATAAATTAAGAGTGGCAAGGAGTGGTTTTACCTCCGGCCACTTTTTTTATTTGCCCACCGAACCTTTCTCGCGCGCGTCGCCCCATCGGATCCGCCGACGCCTCCGATGCCTCCGATGAGACGAAGATGTCTCACATGGGTTATGGTCGTCTCATGACTCTCG
Organism: Streptomyces sp. SID14515; assembly: GCF_010548505.1. Lineage (NCBI taxonomy): Bacteria > Bacillati > Actinomycetota > Actinomycetes > Kitasatosporales > Streptomycetaceae > Streptomyces > Streptomyces sp. SID14515. Next base: position 65,322 of record NZ_JAAGMH010000054.1, read on the forward strand.
ACCGTGAGCAGGTGCTGCGCAGCGCCGCCGCCCTGCTGACCCACAAATCGACCGCCACCATGGACGAGGTCGCCAGGGCGGCGGGCATCGGCCGGGCCACCCTCCACCGCCACTTCGCCGGGCGCGACGCCCTGGTGAAGGCCCTGGAAGACCTCGGCATCCAGGAGTTCGAGGCGGCCCTGGACGCCGCCCGGCTCGACGAGGACACCTCCGAGGAGGGGCTGCGCCGCCTCATCGCGGCCGTCGAGCCCAGCGCCGGACTGCTGTCCTTCCTCGTCAACGAGAACCAGCTCTTCGAGGGCGACGAGGTCAACGAGGGCTGGAACCGGGCCGACGCCCGCGTCTCCGCCTTCTTCCGCCGCGGCCAGGAGCGCGGCGAGTTCCGTATCGACCTCACCCCCGCCTGGCTGACCGAGGCCCTCTACGGGCTCATCGGCACCGGCGCCTGGGCCGTCCAGGCGGGACGGGTCGCCGCACAGGATTTCCAACACATGATCGTCGAGTTGCTGCTCGGCGGAGCACGCCGGAGCGTGGAGCAATGACCAGCATCGACCGGAACCCGGACACCACGGACGCGGTACGCCGCCCGGGGCGGTGGATCGCGCTCGCCGTCCTCGTCCTCGCCGTGCTGCTGGTGGCGGTGGACGCGACCGTCCTCGGTCTCGCCACCCCGTTCCTCAGCGAGGACCTCGAACCCACCGGCACCCAGCTGCTCTGGATCGGTGACGTCTACTCCTTCGTCATCGCCGGTCTGCTCGTCTCGATGGGCAGCCTCGGCGACCGCATCGGCCGCAAGAAGCTGCTGCTGGTCGGCGCCGTCGCGTTCGGCGCGGTCTCCGTGCTCAACGCGTACGCGACCACGCCCGAGATGATGATCGTGGCCCGGGCGCTGCTCGGTGTCGCGGGCGCCACCCTGATGCCGTCCACCCTCGCCCTGATCCGCAACCTCTTCCACGACCCGCGCGAGCGCAGCCTCGCCATCGGGATCTGGGGCGCGATGGCCTCGGCGGGCGCGGCCGTCGGCCCGGTCGTCGGCGGGTTCCTGCTCGAACACTTCTGGTGGGGTTCGGTCTTCCTCATCAACCTGCCCGTGATGGCCGTCCTCGTCGTCGTCGGCATCAAGCTGATCCCCGAGTCCAAGAACCCGGCCCCGGGCCCCTGGGACATGCTCAGCGTCGGGCTCTCGCTGGTCGGCATGATCGGTGTGGTGTACGCCATCAAGGAGACGGCCTCGCACGGGGCGAGCTGGGAGTCCGGGGCGGCGGCCGTGCTCGGCGTCGCCGCGCTCACCTGGTTCGTCCGCAGGCAACTGCGGCTGCCCGCGCCCCTGCTGGACATGCGGCTCTTCCACCACCGGGGCTTCTCCGGTGCGGTCCTCGCCGACCTGCTGACCATCCTCGGCCTGTCGGGCCTGGTCTTCTTCCTCTCCCAGTTCCTGCAACTGGTGCAGGGCCGCGGCCCGCTGGAGGCCGGACTCGCCGAACTGCCCGCCGCGATCGGCGCGGTGACCGCCGGTCTGCTGGCCGGATTCGCCGCCCGCCGCTTCACGGTCCGCTCCGTCGTCTCGGGCGGCCTCGCCGCGGTCGGTCTGGCCCTGGGCAGTGTGACCTTGCTCGACCAGCACACCGGCTATCCGCTGCTCGGCGCCATGCTGCTGGTCGTCGGTGTCGGCGCGGGCTTCGCCTTCACCGTCACCGCCGACGTGATCCTCTCCAGCGTCCCGAAGGAGCAGGCGGGCTCCGCGTCCGCCGTCTCCGAGACCGCGTACGAACTGGGCGCGGCCCTCGGCATCGCCCTGCTCGGCTCCATCGTCACCGGTGTCTACCGGGGCTTCCCGACCCCGTCCGGCATCCCCGCCGACGTCGAGGCGGCCGCCCACGAGTCGCTGGGTGGGGCGGTCGAGGCCGCCGGGGCGCTGCCCGCAGCCCAGGCGGGGCCGTTGGTTTCGGCGGCCCAGGAGGCGTTCGTCGACGGACTGCGGTCGGCCGCGGGCGTCGGCGCGGCGGTGCTGCTGGCGGCGGCCGTCGCCGCCTGGTTCCTGCTGCGGGGCCAGAAGCTGGAGGACGGCGTCGAGCACCCGTAGGCGTCGTCCGGAGGCCGTACGACGAAGGGCCCGCACCCCGGCTTGGGGGTGCGGGCCCTTCGTCGTGAGGCGGTCAGGCGGCCTTTGCCTTCGTCGCGTACATGTCCACGTACTCCTGGCCGGACAGCCGCATCACCTCGGCCATCACCGAGTCGGTCACCGCCCGCAGCACATAGCGGTCGCGGTCCATGCCCTCGTACCGGGAGAACTCCATCGGCTCGCCGAAGCGCACCGTGACCTTGCCCGGCCGGGGCAGACCCGCGCCGCCCGGCTGGAGCTTGTCGGTGCCGATCATCGCGAAGGGGATCACCGGCGCGCCCGTCATCAGGGTCAGCCGCGCGATGCCCGTACGGCCCCGGTAGAGCCGGCCGTCGGGGGAGCGGGTGCCCTCGGGGTAGATCGCGAAGGCCTGCCCCTCCTCCAGCACCCGGCGCCCGGTCATCAGCGCCGCGACCCCGCCCCGGCCGCCGTCCCGGTCCACCGGGATCATGCCGCAGCCGGTGAAGAACCAGGCCATCAGCCTGCCCTTGAGGCCCTTGCCGGTGACGTATTCGTCCTTGCCGATGTAGAACACCGGCCGGTCGCAGCAGATCGGCATGATCATCGAGTCGATGAACGTGAGGTGGTTGCCCGCGAGGATCACCGGCCCGGTCCCGGGAATGTTCTCGGCGCCTTCCACCTGCGGGCGGAACATCAGGCGCAGAATCGGTCCGAGCACTGCCTTGATGACCGTGAGACGGGACAACGGTTCCTCCGGTGTCGTGGCCGGGCCGGCCGCGGTGGATCGGGGTCCACCGGGCGGTGGCCGGTGCCGACGGATGATGGTCGGTGCAGGTGAGGACGATACTCGCGGGTATGCGCTGATCGCACATCGGGTTCACGAAGCGGATACTCGGTGTTGACGTGTGTTTCCGCCATGTTGGCCGACGGTCCGTCCTTTCGTACGCCTCCCAGCCTACGATCGGGCCTCGCTCGACCGGTCCCGGACATCACCAAGCGAGGAGCATTCATGACGGAGCGTGCGCGGACGACCCCCGGCCGGCGGACCCTTCTGGGCGCCGCCGTCCTCGGCACGGCGGCGCTGGGCCTGCCCGCCGCCGCCCAGGCCGCCGAGCGGGGCCGCGGTCACGGCGGCGGCCACGGATCGCTGCGCGATCTGCCCGTGCCGACGGTGATCGGCCACCGCGGGGCCAGCGGCTACCGCCCCGAGCACACCCTCGGCTCCTACCAGCTGGCCCTCGACCTGGGCGCGCACATCGTCGAGCAGGACCTCGTGCCGACCAAGGACGGCCACCTCGTCTGCCGTCACGAGAACGACATCACCGGCACCACCGACGTCGCCGACCACCCCGAGTTCGCCGGCCGCAAGGCCACCAAGAGCATCGACGGCGTCTCCTACACCGGCTGGTTCACCGAGGACTTCACCCTCGCCGAGCTCAAGACCCTGCGGGCCAAGGAGCGCATCCCGGGCAACCGTCCGGACAACACCCTCTACGACGGCCGCTGGACGATCCCCACCTTCGAGGAGGTCCTGCGCTGGGCGGAGAAGGAGGGCCGCAAGCGCTCCAAGCCCGTCTGGCTGTACGTGGAGACCAAGCACCCCACCTACTTCCGGGGCCTCGGCCTCGGCCTGGAGGAGCCGCTCGCCCGGCTGCTGCGCCGGTACGGCCGGGACCGGAAGAACTCCCCGCTCATCCTCCAGTCCTTCGAGCCGAGCTCCGTCCAGCGCCTCGCGCGCCTCGTCGACACCCCGCGCATCGTCCTGCTCTCCGGCCCGAAGGAGCGCCCCTGGGACTTCGTCCAGTCGGGCGACCCGCGCACGGTGGCCGACCTGGTGAAGCCCGCCGGGCTGAAGTGGCTGGCCTCCTTCGCGCAGGGCATCGGCCCCACGCTCGACCTGGTCATCCCGAAGGACGCCTCGGGACGGCTCACCACCCCGACCACGCTGGTACGGGACGCGCACGCCAAGGGCCTGCTGCTGCACCCGTACACGATGCGCAACGAGAACAGCTTCCTGCCCGCCGACTTCCGGCGCGGCACCGACCCCAACGCCTACGGGGACGTGTTCGGCGCCTACGCGGCCTACCTCGCCACCGGCATCGACGGCATCTTCGCCGACCACCCGGACACGGCTCTGCTGGCGGCGGCGGACCACGCCGGGCGCTGACCCCGTACGGGCGGCTGACGGCTCGCCCCCCCGTACGCGAGGCGAGCCGTCAGCCGCCCGCCCCCGTATGCCCCGGTCGGGTGGTGCCGCGCCCCAGGGGCAACCGGCGGCCGCCACCGGCACGTCCGCCGGGGCATGACGCTCCTCGATCATGACCTCGACCCGGCCGCGGCCACCGCCCTCGTCGTCCGCGCCTTACAGCCCCTGGTGCGCGCGGAGGCGAGGGCGGAGGCCCCGGCCGCCGGACTCGATCCCGCCGACCTCGAACAGAGCGTCTGGGTGCGGCTGCTGGAGCGCCCCGCGGCGGCCGGACCACCCGCCGACCCGGCCCGCTGGGTGCGCGACACCGTACGGGCGGAAGCCCGCCGCGGCCGCCGCACGGCCCGGCGGGAACGCCCGTACGCCGGAACGGAACCCGCCGCCGGACCGGCCGACTGCCCGGAACGCGCCGCGATCGGGGCCGCCGAACGCCGGGCGCTGCGCTCCGCGATGGCCCGGCTGCCCGGACACTGCCCCCGGCTGCTGGAGGCGATGCTCGCCCCCAGCGACCCGACCTACCGGGAAATCGCAGGGGAGTTGGGTATGTCACAGGGGAGCTTGGGCCCGATCCGTTCCCGTTGCCTTGGATGTCTGCGCAGAATGCTGGCTGCGGAGGTTGTCGCTCCATCCGTGCGGGGATAGGGAGCGGTAGGCAACCGGCGGACAGGTGAGCGGGAGGCGTGCACACATGGGCATGAGCGTGACCATCTCGGCGGCGACGGCACAGGACGTCGAGCAGATATTCAGACTTCAGTACCTCTGCTTCCAGCGCGAGGCGGAGCTGTACGACAACTACCGGATCGATCCGCTCGTCCAGAGCCTCGCGTCGCTGCGCGCCGAAGTCGCCGACGACCTGGTGTTCGTGGCCCGGCTCGGGGACGAAGTCGTGGGCGCGGTGCGAGGATTCACCGACCCCGACGGCACCGGTCTGATCGGCAAGCTCTGCGTCCACCCCCGGCTCCAGGGCCACGGCCTCGGCGCCCGACTGCTGCTGGCCGCCGAGTCGGCGCTCTCCGCCGAGCGGTCCGCGACCCGCTTCCGGCTGCACAGCGGCCACCGCAGCGAGGGCAATCTGCGGCTCTACCGGCGGGCCGGATACGCCCAGGTCGGGGCCGTGACCGGAGCCGACGGCGTACGGATGGTCCTGCTGGAGAAGGACGCCGCCGACCGGGACTACGTGGCCAGCGCCTGACCGTGCGCCGCGCGCGGCGGGGCGGAGCGGCAGACGCTCAGACCGCCACCGTCTTCGCGCGGCGCAGCCAGATCATCCCGGTGACCGGCAGGATCACCGGGATGAAGAGGTAACCCATCCCGAAGTCCGACCACACCGTCGCGTCCGGGAAGGCGGCCGGCTCGGCCAGCGTCCACGCGCCGACGACCAGCACGCCCAGCAACTCCGCGGCACAGCACACCAGCGCCGCCCGGCGGGCCTTCTCCCCGCCGCGCACCAGCGAGTACGTGATGAAGCCGTACACCACGGCCGCGACGGCCGACAGCAGGTACGCCAGCGGCGCCCGGTCGAAGTCGATGATGATCTGGACGATCGAGCGCGAGGCCGCCGCGACCGTGAACACCCCGTAGAACCAGACCAGGACCCGGCCGGGACCGGTGCCCAGTTCGAAGGACGGCTTCGGGGCCGTCTCCACCTCGGGGCGGTCGGTGTCGCTCACGTCAGTTTCCCCAGATGTCATAGAGCCGGACTTCCAGAACCGCCAGCACGACCGCCCCCGCCGCCACCGTGACCGAGCCCCAACGGGTCCGCTCGGTCAACGACAGGAATCCGGCCGCGGGCACGGCGGCGAACGAACCGATCAGATAGGCGATGAACACCGCCATCCCCTGCTCCGGCCGCTCCCCGCGCGCCAGCTGTACGACGCCCACCGCCAACTGGGCCAGCGCCAGCACGGAGACGACCGCCATCCCGATGAAATGCCAGTCCTTCGTCGGCTGGTCCCGGTAGGCGGCGTGTCCGCACCAGGCGGCGAGGGCGAGCGCGGCCACGGCGACCGCGACCGTCAGGGCGTCAAGCATGAGTCGAGGGTATTACGGACGGAACGCCCGCCCGCGTGCGGCCCCGGCCACCACACAGGCGGCCACGACCCCGGCGGCGATGACCGTGGCCTTGACCACAACCGGCGGCCGAAGTTCCGCTCCCAGGCCGCCCGGACGCCGCCGGACGTACCCCCGTAATACTCCTGTCATCGCAGGTCACGGACGTGTTCCGGGGGTCGGACAGGGGAACCGGAAGGCTGGCGTCCGACCATCCAGCACTGTCCGCTATCCGGACAGCCGGGATCGCGGAGACCTCACGTCTGTTTTACTTGGGCCTATGACCACGACGAGCAGCCGCACCCTTGCGACCGAGGCGATCAGCACGCCCGGTGCTCGTTGTATGTGTCGAATGCGCGCCTTCTGAGGGCCCCCGCCTGAGCCTCGCGCCCCGAAGCGAGACCGAGCCAGCGCCGTCCGCACCCCGCGGATACGAGCGCGCCCGCGCATGTTGCTGCCCCCCCGGCCGACCGCCGCGTACAGCCATGCCGAGACCCCCGGCCGACCAGCCCGAACAGTCTCTTCAGACGAATGCCCCGTGCCCGGCGGACACCGCGCCGCGCACTCGACAGTGACGGAAACCCCTGTGATCACCACGACGGGCCTCACGAAGGTCTACCAGTCGCGCGACCGTGAGGTCACCGCACTCGACGGCGTCGACCTGCATGTCCGCGAAGGCGAGGTGTACGGCGTCATCGGACAGAGCGGCGCCGGAAAGTCCTCCCTCATCCGCTGCGTCAACCTCCTGGAACGCCCCACCTCCGGCACCGTGACGGTGGCCGGCCAGGACCTCACCGCCCTCGCCGGCCGCGGCCGGCGGGCGAGCGCCGAGCTGCGCCGGGCACGCACCCGCATCGGCATGGTCTTCCAGCACTTCAACCTGCTGGACTCCCGCACCGTGCTGGACAACGTGGAGCTGCCGCTGGAGATCCTCGGCACCTCCGGCCAGGCACGCACCCGCAAGGCCAAGGAACTGCTCGACCTGGTCGGCCTCGCCGACAAGGCGAAGGCCTACCCCGGTCAGCTCTCCGGCGGCCAGAAGCAGCGCGTGGGCATAGCCCGCGCCCTGGCGGGCGACCCCCAGGTGCTGCTCTCGGACGAGGCGACCTCCGCGCTCGACCCCGAGACCACCCGCTCCATCCTCCAGCTGCTGCGCGACCTCAACCAGCAGCTCGGCCTGACCGTCCTGCTCATCACGCACGAGATGGACGTCGTCAAGACCATCTGCGACTCCGCGGCGCTCATGCAGCGCGGCCGGATCGTCGAGTCCGGAACCGTCGGCGAGCTCCTCGCCACCCCCGGCTCCGAACTGGCCCACGAGCTGTTCCCGGTCGGCGGCACCGCCTCCGGCCCGGACCGCACGGTCGTCGACGTCACCTTCCAGGGCGAGTCGGCCTCCCAGCCGGTCATCTCGCAGCTCTCGCGTACGTACAACATCGACATCTCGATCCTCGGCGCCGCGATGGACACCGTCGCCGGCAAGCAGATCGGCCGGATGCGCATCGAGCTGCCCGGCCGCTTCGAGGAGAACGTCGTACCCATCGGCTTCCTGCGCGAACAGGGCCTCCAGGCCGAGGTCGTCGAGGACGAGACCGGCCCGAAGAGCCCTGCGGGGACCGCGGCGCCCGCCGCCCCCGTCGTACCGGAGCAGACGCCCGCCGCGATCACCAAGGAGGTCGTCAAGTGACCTGGTCCGAAATGCAGCCCCTGCTGACCCAGGGCACCGTCGACACCCTCTACATGGTGCTGTGGTCCGCGCTGGTCACCGTCGTCGGCGGACTGCCGCTCGGCGTTCTGCTGGTCCTCACCGACAAGGGCGGACTGCTCCAGAACACCGTGGTGAACAAGGTCATCGGCGTGATCGTGAACATCGGCCGCTCGCTGCCGTTCATCATCCTGCTGATCGCCCTGATCCCCTTCACCACCTGGGTCGTCGGCACCTTCATCGGCCCCACCGCGATGATCGTGCCGCTCGCCGTCGGCGCCATCCCGTTCTTCGCCCGGCTCGTCGAGACGGCGATCCGCGAGGTCGACCACGGACTCGTCGAAGCGGTGCAGTCGATGGGCGGCTCCATCCCCACGATCGTCCGCAAGGTGCTCCTCCCGCAGGCCCTGCCCTCGCTCGTCTCGGGCGTCACCACCACCCTCATCGTGCTCATCGGCTACTCCGCGATGGCCGGCGCGGTCGGCGGCGAAGGGCTCGGCTCCAAGGCCGTCACCTACGGATTCCAGCGCTTCGACAACCAGTTCATGCTGATCACCGTCGCGCTGCTGATCGTCATCGTCACCGTGATCCAGCTGATCGGCGACCTCACCGTCCGGCTGCTGGCCCGCCGCGGCCGCACCGCCACCTGAGGCCGCCCCCCCCGACTTTCTCTCCCCACCAAGCCCGAACTCCTTGTCCGGGCGCACCACCACCACAAGAAAGAGGCACTTTTCGTGCGTAAGAACATCAAGATCACCGCTGCCGTCGCTTCCGCCGCCGCCCTCGCCCTGGGCCTGAGCGCCTGCGGTACGGACTCCGACCCGGCCTCCAAGAGCGAGACCGGCGCCAACGCCGACACCTCCAAGGCCCTGGTCGTCGCCGCGTCCCCGACGCCGCACGCCGACATCCTGAACTTCGTCAAGAAGAACCTGGCGGAGAAGGAAGGCCTCAAGCTGGAGGTGAAGGAGTTCACGGACTACGTCCTGCCGAACACCGCCACCCAGAACGGCCAGGTCGACGCCAACTTCTTCCAGCACAAGCCCTACCTGGACGACTTCAACGCGAAGCAGAAGACCACCATCGTGCCCGTGGTCAACGTCCACCTGGAGCCGCTCGGCCTCTACTCCAAGACGGTCAAGGACCTCAAGGACATCAAGGCCGGCCAGACCATCGCCGTACCCAACGACACCACCAACGGCGGCCGCGCCCTCCAGCTGCTCGCCGAGAACGGCCTGATCACCCTCAAGGACGGCGTCGGCACCAGCGCCAAGCTGAGCGACATCACCGACAAGAAGGGCCTGGAGTTCAAGGAGCTGGAGGCCGCCACCGTGCCCCGCGCCCTGAACGACGTGGACGCCGCCGTCATCAACGGCAACTACGCCCTGGAGGCCGAGCTCTCCCCGGCCAAGGACTCCCTGGCCCTGGAGAAGGCCGAGGGCAACCCTTACGCCAACTTCCTGGCGGTCAAGGACGGCAACGAGAACGACCCGCGCGTCGAGAAGCTCGCCAAGCTCCTCAACTCCGACGAGGTCAAGAAGTTCATCGAGGACACCTACCAGGGCTCGATCGTTCCGGCCTTCGGCGCACCCGCCAAGTCCTGACGCCCGACCGGCACTTGCCGACGAAGCCCCGTACCTCCCGCCCCGGAGGTGCGGGGCTCCGTCGTGCCGACCCGCCCATGCACAAGGCGGACCCGATGCTGCATGCTGTGCTTTTACCCGGTCTTCGGCATGGAGCTGCGCATGACTACCACCTTTCCGTCCATCTCCATCAGCACGGACAGGTTGGTGATGCGCCCCTTCGAGATGGCCGACATCCCCGCGTACATCGAGATGATGAACGACGAGACGGTCACCGCCTGGATGGACGGGCCGAACCCGTACACCCAGGTCGACGCCGAACGCTGGGTCCGCAGGATCGCTCCTGCCGAACGCACCTCGGGCCAGGGCATCGCCCTCGCCGTCACCGAATTCCTCACCCAGCGGCTCGTCGGCAGCGTCCGCCTCCTCAACACCGACTGGCGCACCCTGGCCACCGAGGTCCGCTACATCACCGCCCCCTGGGCCCGTGGCGAGGGGTACGCCACCGAATCCGTGCTCGCCATAGCCGAATGGCTCTTCCGCGACCAGGGCTTCGAACGCATCGAACTGCGCACCCCGGCCGACAACACCGCCTCCCAGCAGGTCGCCCAGAAGCTCGGCTGCATCAGCGAGGGCGTCCTGCGCAACGCCCGCATCGCCCGCACCCGCACCGAGAACGGCACCGACGGCGGCTGGACCGACATCCGCACCGACCTGATCGTCTGGGGACTCCTCCCCGAGGACCTCGAAGGCGTCGCCGAACAGCTCGCCGACGCCGGCGGCTACGGCACCTACAACGACTGGAAGTAGAACCCCGAGGCCCCCCGCAGAGCCAAAGGTCCGGACCGGATACCCTCACCCCTGCCCGGCGCGCACGGGCAACGCCCCGTACCGCACGGGCACAACTCGCACCCTCCGACACCCCAGGAGACAGACGACGATGGCCGACCGGGTCACGGTGATCGGCTGGGACGGCTCGCCACTGCCCGGAGCGGCCACGGCCGCGCTCTCGGCCGCCACGCTCGTCGCCGGCGCCGCCCACCACCTCGCCCTGCCGGAAGTGCCCCCGAACGCCGAACGCATCCGCCTCGGCAGCGTCGATCTGGCCGCCCGCAGGATCGCCGGACACCGCGGCAGCGCCGTGGTCCTCGCCGACGGCGACCCCGGCTTCTTCGGCGTCGTCCGCACCCTGCGCGCCCGCGAGCACGGCCTGGAGGTCGAGGTCGTCCCCGCCGTCTCCTCCGTGGCCACCGCCTTCGCCCGGGCCGGCATGCCCTGGGACGACGCCCAGATCGTCGTCGCCCACCCTCGCACCCTGCGCCGCGCGGTCAACGTCTGCCGGGCCCACCACAAGGTCGCCGTCCTCACCTCACCGGGCGCGGGCCCCGCCGAACTGGCCCTCCTCCTCGACGGCGTCCACCGCACCTTCGTGATCTGCGAGGAGCTCGGCACCGACCGCGAGCGCGTCACCGTCCTCACCTCCGACAAGGCCGCCGACCACGCCTGGCGCGACCCCAACGTCGTCATCGTCATAGGCAGCGGCCCCGAGACCACCGCCGCAGGCGCCTGGATCGCCGGCCGCCTGCCCGCCTACCCCCAGGGCATACGGGGCTGGGCCCTGCCCGCCGAGGCCTACCGGGCCGCCGGGGCCGAGCGGATGCAGGAGTCCGGCGAGGGCGAGTTCCCCGGCCTGCGCGCCGCCCAGCTCGCCCGCCTCGGCCCGCGCACCGGCGACCTGGTCTGGGACATCGGCTCCGGCAGCGGCGCCCTGGCCGTCGAGGCGGCCCGGTTCGGCGCGGCGGTCCTCGCCGTGGACGCCGACCCGGCCGCCTGCGCCCGCACCGAGGCCGCCGCCCGCGCCTTCGGCGTCCCCGTCCAGGTCGTCCGCGGCCACGCCCCGCACGTCCTGGAACGACTGCCCGAACCGGACGTCGTACGGATCGGCGGCGGGGGAGTGCCGGTGGCCACCGCGGTCGCCGACCGCCGCCCCGAACGCATCGTGACCCACGCCTCGACCCGGGACGAGGCCGAGGCCCTCGGCGGGGCGCTCACCGGCAACGGCTACACGGTCGAGTGCGCCCTGCTCCAGTCCGTCGACCTGGACACCACCGCCTGGACCGAGCGCGAGAGGTCGGTCGTGTTCCTGCTGTCCGCGCGGCGTTCGGACCTCGCCCCCTGACCTGTTCGGCCCGGTACGCGAGGTAGGCTGGCCGATTGTTGTACCGCGCCCGGCCGTTCGTCGCTTCGTTCGTCAATGTCCGGAAAAGTGGACCGTTTTGGTCCGCACTGTGGTACGGCATCACCCGGGGGACGCGCAACGTGGCGCAGTCCACAGTGAGCCGTGGCAGAACTGCCTGTCGCGGCGGCGAACGGCCGCGAGAATAGGAAGACCCGCGGGCGTTTCGTGCCGCGCGGCGAGCCCGCTCGTTCTTGATGACGAGCACCGGCGTGCCGTGGTTCGGCGTCCCGGGCGAAGGGCCGAAGGAGCACTGACGATGGGCGAGGGGTACGCATGACTGACACCGGCCAGATCCCGGGCGAGGGACTGCCGGAGAACGCAGGCATGGTGGAGCAGCCGGGCATCCCCGCCCCGGACGCGTACACCTTCCTCGACCCCTCCGAGCACACCACCGAGGACGACGACCTTCTCCTGATGCCGACCTCCCAGGGCGCCTGGAGCGACCCGCAGGCCGCCCCGGCCCCCGCGCAGGGCCGGCCCGTGGCACAGCCCGCCGGGCCCGAGCACGGTGCGCAGCAGCCCCAGCCCCAGCCGCAGTTCCCGGCCCAGCAGGCGCAGGCCGCCCCCGCGCCCGCCCCTGCCGAGCCGCACGGCACCCATGAGTCCGGTGGCCGCGACTCCGGCTCCGTGGACCTCAACGGCGTACGC
>NZ_JAAGMH010000058.1:0-11564 GCF_010548505.1 Streptomyces sp. SID14515
CCAAAGGTTCCCTCAGCCTGGTTGGCAATCAGGTGTTGAGTGTAAGTGCACAAGGGAGCTTGACTGTGAGACCGACGGGTCGAGCAGGGACGAAAGTCGGGACTAGTGATCCGGCAGTGGCTTGTGGAAGCGCTGTCGCTCAACGGATAAAAGGTACCCCGGGGATAACAGGCTGATCTTCCCCAAGAGTCCATATCGACGGGATGGTTTGGCACCTCGATGTCGGCTCGTCGCATCCTGGGGCTGGAGTCGGTCCCAAGGGTTGGGCTGTTCGCCCATTAAAGCGGTACGCGAGCTGGGTTTAGAACGTCGTGAGACAGTTCGGTCCCTATCCGCTGTGCGCGTAGGAATATTGAGAAGGGCTGTCCCTAGTACGAGAGGACCGGGACGGACGAACCTCTGGTGTGCCAGTTGTCCTGCCAAGGGCATGGCTGGTTGGCTACGTTCGGAAAGGATAACCGCTGAAAGCATCTAAGCGGGAAGCCTGCTTCGAGATGAGTATTCCCACCAACTTGATTGGTTAAGGCTCCCAGTAGACGACTGGGTTGATAGGCCAGATGTGGAAGCCCTGTAAGGGGTGGAGCTGACTGGTACTAATAGGCCGAGGGCTTGTCCTCAGTTGCTCGCGTCCACTGTGTTGTTCCCGGGTTGCGAACAGTTATCGCACCGGTTGAACAGTTTCACTACTTAATTGAAGAGTGTGCTTGTTCGCTAGAACCCGATAGGGTTTCGGTGGTCATTGCGTTAGGGAAACGCCCGGTTACATTCCGAACCCGGAAGCTAAGCCTTTCAGCGCCGATGGTACTGCAGGGGGGACCCTGTGGGAGAGTAGGACGCCGCCGAACAATCTTTCAAGGACCCCTGGTCCCAGCGTTCATGCTGGGACCAGGGGTCCTTTTGTTTTTCCCGAAGCGCGTCGGATGGTCGGCTGCGCGAGAATGTCTGTGGTACCCGAAGACAGGAGTCACACCCATGTCCACCAACTCTCCCGACGATCGTCCGGAGCGCGAGCCGCGTCGCCGGGACGGCGGTGACAGGGGCGGTTACCGCGGTGGTCGTGACGACCGGTCCGGTTCCGGCGCACCTCGACGCGACAACGACCGCGGCGGCTTCCGTCGTGACGACAACAGGCCTTCCGGCGGTGGCACCGGCGGTGGGTTCCGCCGTGACGACCGTGACCGGGACCGCGACCGCGGCCCGCGTCGTGACGACAGCCGGCCGACCGGTGGTGGCACCGGTGGCGGTTTCCGTCGCGATGACAATCGTGGTGGCGGCTCCGGTGGTGGGTTCCGTCGTGACGACAGCCGGCCTTCCGGTGGTGGGTTCCGTCGTGATGACCGTGATCGGGATCGTGATCGTGGGCCGCGTCGTGATGATGACCGTGGTGGGTACCGGGGTGGTCAGCAGCGTGATGACCGTGGTGGCCGTCCGGGTGGTGGGTTCGAGCGTCGTGACGACCGGCCGCGTGGTCCGCGTCGTGATGATGACCGTCCCTCCGGCGGTGGGTTCCGTCGCGACGACAGCCGGCCTTCCAGTGGCGGTTTCCGTCGTGACGACAACCGGGGCGGTGGCTCCGGTGGTGGCTTCCGTCGTGACGACAATCGTGGTGGCGGCTCCGGTGGCGGTTTCCGCCGCGATGACAATCGTGGTGGTGGGTTCGAGCGTCGTGACGACCGGCCGCGTGGTCCCCGTCGTGATGACGACCGTCCCTCCGGTGGTGGGTTCCGTCGTGATGACCGTGGTGGCCGTCCGGGCGGTGGGTTCGAGCGTCGTGACGACCGGCCCCGTGGCCCGCGTCGTGATGACGACCGGCCTTCCGGTGGTGGCTTCCGTCGTGACGACAACCGGGGCGGTGGCTCCGGTGGTGGGTTCCGTCGTGACGACAGCCGGCCTTCCGGTGGTGGGTTCCGTCGTGATGACCGTGATCGGGATCGTGATCGTGGGCCGCGTCGTGATGATGACCGTGGTGGGTACCGGGGTGGTCAGCAGCGTGATGACCGTGGTGGCCGTCCGGGTGGTGGGTTCGAGCGTCGTGACGACCGGCCGCGTGGTCCGCGTCGTGATGATGACCGTCCCTCCGGCGGTGGCTTCCGTCGCGATGACAACCGTGGTGGCGGTTCCGGCGGTGGCTTCCGCCGTGACGACAACCGTGGCGGGTACCGCGGCGGTCAGCGTGACGACCGGGACCGTGGTGGGTTCCGTCGTGACGACCGGGACCGGGACCGCGACCGGGAGCCGATCAAGCGGCTGCCGATCCCGGACGACGTCACGGGCGACGAGATCGACAAGGACGTACGCCAGGAGCTCATGAGCCTGCCGAAGACCCTCGCCGAGGACGTCGCGCGCAACCTCGTCATGGTGGCCCGGCTGATCGACGAGGACCCCGAGGAGGCGTACGCGTACGCCCGTATCGCCCTTCGGCTCGCGTCCCGCGTTGCCGCCGTGCGTGAGGCGGCCGGGTTCGCGGCGTACGCCACGCAGAAGTACGCCGAGGCGCTCGCCGAGTTCCGGGCGGCCCGGCGGATGACCGGGTCCGTGGACCTGTGGCCCGTCATGGCGGACTGCGAGCGCGGGCTCGGGCGGCCCGAGCGGGCGATGGCCATGGCCGGAGACCCCGAGGTGCAGAAGCTGGACAAGGCCGGGCAGGTCGAGATGCGGCTGGTGGCCGCCGGGGCGCGTCGTGACATGGGTCAGATCGACGCCGCCATCGTGACGCTCCAGAGCTCCGAGCTGGCCTCCAACTCCGTACAGCCCTGGACGCCGCGCCTTCGCTACGCGTACGCCGACGCCCTGCTGGAGGCGGGCCGCGAGGACGAGGCGCGGGAGTGGTTCGGGAAGGCGCTGGAGGCCGACAAGGACGGTTCCACCGACGCGTCGGACCGGCTCGCCGAGCTCGACGGTGTGGAGTTCGTCGACGTCCTCGGTGACGAGGAGACGGACGAGGCCGACGAGGTCGCGCCCCGTGCCGAGGAGCGGCCCGACATGCGTGACGACCGGGCCGACGCGCGTGACGACGCCGACCTCGACGAGGACGAGCAGGACGACGAGGACGACGACGCCGACCGGGATGGTCCGGCGGACGGTTCCGTCAAGGCCTAGCGGCTGATGAAGAAGGGGCGGCACTCCATCCGGAGTGCCGCCCCTTCTTCATGTCCGGTTCGCGTCCGGTCGCGGGTCAGCCGAGGGTGAGGCTCCGCATGACCAGACCCGTGGCCGGCTTCGGGCCGAACGACGTCGACTTGCGGGGCATGGTGACGCCCTGCCGGGCCAGGTCCCGGACGACCTCTTCGCGTACGGGATGCATCAGGACCGCCGTGGCGTCGAGGCGTTCCGCCTGTTCGACGGCGGCCGCGGTGTCGTGGATGTAGCCGATGTGCTCGGGCGCGTCGGGGATCCGCCACACATCGTCGAGCAGCGCGGAGTGCAGGACCGTCGCGTCCAGGGTGCGCCAGGCGTCGGGGCGGTCCGTCCGGACGGTGCGGGCCAGCAGAGCCGGATCGGGGCGGTCCACCAGGTGGAAGCCGCCGTCGCCGGCGAGGAGGAACGCGTTGCCCCCGGCCGCGGCCTCCGCCAGCGCTTCGAGGGCCTTGGCGAGTGGCCCTTCGACCGGCCGGACGCGGAAGAGGCCGGTCAGCGCTTCCAGGGCTCGGGCGACCGGCAGGCCGCGCAGGAGCCGGTGGATGGCGCGGACCTGGAGCGGGTGACGGGCCGTGTCGACGAGGAGGACGAGGCCGTAGTCCCACGGCCCCGGCGTGGTCCGTTCCCGCTGAAGCCGGAGATAGGTGGCCCAGCGGTGGTGGCCGTCCGCGATGAGCGCCTGGCGCCGGGCGAGGTCTGTCTCGATCTCGCTCCGCTCGGACGGATCCGTCACGGCCCAGAGCCGGTGCCGGAAGCCGTCCTCCGTCGTGGTGGC
Source organism: Streptomyces sp. SID14515 (assembly GCF_010548505.1). NCBI lineage: Bacteria > Bacillati > Actinomycetota > Actinomycetes > Kitasatosporales > Streptomycetaceae > Streptomyces > Streptomyces sp. SID14515. The sequence continues at coordinate 3,914 of NZ_JAAGMH010000058.1, forward strand.
GAGCAGCGGCTCCCGCAGAACCGTGCGCTCGATCACCGCTGCCGCCCCCGTCGGCGTACCCTCGTCGCCGCGGTAGGTCAGCAGCAGCGGTTCCAGATGGGCCTCCGTCGTACGCATCAGCTCCGCGCGGTCCGCGACGACGTCGTCCATCACGTCCTCGTGGGGCAGCACGATGCCCTTGGCGGCGGGGGAGAGGGCCAGGGCGCCGATCAGGCCCCGCTGGAGGATCTCGTCGTTCCGCTGCTCGTAGACGTACAGCACCGGGTCCGGGTCCGGGGCGATGACCCCCTCGGCCTGCCAGCGCTCCAGAGTGGCCGCCGCCTGCCGGTGCCGATCCCGCGCGGTGTCGGCCTGAGGGAGGATGAGGCGCACGATGTTGTGCGGATCCGCGGACTCCAGGTGGTGCAGCCCGTCGGGCCGGACGACCACGTCGTACGGGGGCGAGGTCACGGCGGCAAGACTGCCGACCCGCTCGGGGACGTAACGCAGTCCGCGGAACGGGATCAGCCGCAGCCCCTGGTCGACGGGACCTGAAGTGTTCATCAGGGCATCGTATGTGTGCAGGGGGCATACGCGATGATCGGGGCAGATGCAGAGCAAAGAGGAGCGATTCATATGAGCCACCAGCAGGACAGGGTCCGGCCGGCGGGAAGCAGCACGGCGCTGAGCGAGGCGTACGACACGGCTCTGCTCGACCTCGACGGGGTCGTGTACGCGGGCGGCGAGGCCATCGGCCACGCCGTGGAATCGCTGGCCGAGGCACGGGCCGGGGGCATGCACCTCGCGTATGTCACCAACAACGCGCTGCGGACGCCGGACGCGGTGGCGGAGCACCTGACGGAGCTCGGGGTGCCCGCGGAACCCTCCGACGTGATCACCTCCGCCCAGGCCGTCGCCCGGCTGGTGGCTGATCAACTGCCGCCGGGAGCCCGGGTGCTGGCGATCGGCGGCGAGGGGCTGCGGGTCGCGCTGCGCGAGCGCGGGCTGGTGCCCGTGGAGTCGGCGGACGACGACCCGGCGGCGGTGGTCCAGGGGTACGGCGGGCCGGACATGGCGTGGGGGCGGTTCGCCGAGGCGAGCTACGCGATCCGGCGCGGGCTGCCGTGGTTCGCGTCCAACACCGACCTGACCATCCCCGGCGCCCGGGGCATCGCGCCCGGGAACGGGGCCGCTGTGGAGGTCGTACGGATCGCCACCGGCGCCGAGCCGCAGGTCGCCGGGAAGCCGTTGCCGCCGATGCACCGCGAGACCGTGCTGCGGACCGGGGCGAAGCGGCCGATCGTCGTCGGAGACCGGCTGGACACGGACATCGAGGGCGCGTTCAACGGGGGCGTCGACTCGCTGCTGGTGCTGACCGGGGTGACCGACGCGGCCCAGCTCCTCGCCGCTCCGCCGCAGCACCGGCCGACCTATGTGGACCGGGATCTGCGGGGGCTGCTGACCGGGCAGCCCGAGGTGGTGCCGGCCGGTGAGGCGTACCGGTGCGGCGGCTGGACGGCCGCCGTACGCGCGGACGCGCTGACCCTGGAGGGCGAAGGCGACGCGCTCGACGGGCTGCGGGCGCTCTGCGCGGCCGCCTGGAGCTTCGCCGGCGCGGGTGTGTGCGGGCTCAAGGCGGGGAAGGCCCTCGCCGGGCTCGGGCTCTGAAACGGTCCCGGCGCCGCCCGACGCCCTTTGCCCGCGAGGGTGTTGAGGGTCCTGGAAGCGTGGGGCGGCGGACCGGGGCCCGTGGCGTCAAGAGGAAGATAGGCTAACCTAACCTGGTGCTGCTCGGTGGTCTGCCCGTGCCCCGCGCCGTGCCGCTCCACCTCACCGACTCCGGGAGTACGACCATGCAGCGCCTCACCGCAGAATCGGTGACCCTCGGCTACGACCAGCGGGTCATCACCGAGAACCTCTCGGTGGAGATTCCCGACAACTCCTTCACCGTGATCGTCGGTCCCAACGCCTGTGGCAAGTCGACCCTGCTGCGGGCGCTCGCCCGGATGCTGAAGCCGAGCCACGGTCAGGTGCTGCTGGACGGGCAGACCATCCACCAGCTGCCGGCGAAGAAGGTCGCCCGGACGCTGGGGCTGCTGCCGCAGTCCTCCATAGCCCCGGACGGGATCACCGTCGCCGACCTCGTCGCCCGCGGCCGGTACCCCCACCAGGGGCTGCTGCGGCAGTGGTCGCCGGAGGACGAGCGGGTGGTCGACGAGTCCATGGAGTCCACGGGTGTCGCCGAGCTGGCCGACCGCTATGTCGACGAGCTGTCCGGCGGTCAGCGCCAGCGGGTCTGGATCGCCATGGCGCTGGCCCAGCAGACGCCGTTGCTGCTGCTCGACGAGCCGACGACGTACCTCGACATCCAGCACCAGATCGACGTCCTCGATCTGTGCGCGGAGCTGCACGAGACGCAGGGGCGGACGCTGGTCGCCGTGCTTCACGACCTGAACCACGCCGCGCGGTACGCCACGCATCTCATCGCGATGCGGGACGGGGCGATCGTCGCGGAGGGGCCGCCTTCGGAGGTCGTGGACGCGGAGCTGGTGGAGCGGGTGTTCGGGATGCGGTGTCAGGTGATCGATGATCCGGAGACGGGTACGCCGCTCGTGGTGCCTGCGGCCCGCAAGGCGCGGAAGGTCGCCGCCTGAAAGGCTTCGTCCTCAATCGCCGGACGGGCTTGATACGGACTGGCTTGATGTGGCCGGGCTTGGTTCCCTACAGCAGTGACTTCAGTTTCAGCAGGTCCCTGAAGCCTGCCTCCAGGCGTACGCGGCCCGATGCCCACGCCTTCGCGAAGTTCAGGTCGCCGTTCACCAGTGCCACCAGGTCGTCGCTCGTCATCGCGAGCCTGATCTCGGCCTTCTCCCGGGGTGGTCCCTCGACCGTGTCCCGCACCGTGATCCGGCCGTCGGTCAGCCGGCCGGTGAAGGTGCTGTCCAGGTCCTTGATGTGACAGCTCAGCGAGCGGTCGAGGGCGGCGGCGCCGCGCACGTCGCCCTCGGCGGCTGCGAGGTTGTCGGAAAGTTCGTCGAGTGCGCTGCGGCACTCCGCCATGGTCGCCATCGTGCTCGACGGTACACCGGCCCGGCGATGTAGCGTTTCGGCATGAGCGACTGGACGCCGGAGGCGGGGACACCGCCCGCGAGCACGCCCGATGAGCCGGTGACCGATGAGCCGGCCGCCGAAGGGCCCTCCTTCGAGCCCGCCGAGCCCACGCCCCTCGGTGTCGTGCGCACGCCCACCGGCCACGCCGCGGTGGACGCCCGGCTGGAGCGGCTGGCCGATGCGGACCACCTCCCGGCGGACGGGCACGTCGAGGTGTACGAGGATGTACACCGTGGGCTGCGGTCCGAGCTGACCTCGCTGGACGACCGTCCGGCAGCCGTACCCGGTCCCGTACCCACGCCTTCGCACCGCACGCACGACACGCGTCACGACAACAGGAGCTGAACCCAACGTGGCAGGAGTGGCACGTCGCCGCCTCGACGCCGAGCTGGTACGCCGCAAGCTCGCCCGCTCGCGCGAGCACGCGAGCCAGCTGATCGCCGCGGGGCGGGTCACCGTCGGCCGGACCACCGCGACCAAACCCGCCACCCAGGTCGAGACGGCCGCCGCGATCGTCGTCACCAAGGACGACGACGATCCGGACTACGTCTCGCGCGGCGGTCACAAGCTGGCCGGGGCGCTCGCCGCCTTCGTGCCGCTCGGGCTGGCCGTCGAGGGGCGGCGGGCGCTGGACGCCGGGGCGTCGACCGGCGGGTTCACCGATGTGCTGCTGCGGGCCGGGGCCCGGCAGGTCGTCGCCGTGGACGTCGGCTACGGGCAGCTCGCCTGGTCGCTGCGGTCCGATGAACGGGTCGTCGTCAAGGACCGTACCAACGTGCGGGAGTTGACCTTGGAGGACATCGACGGGGAGGCGGTCGACCTGGTGGTGGGGGATCTGTCCTTCATTCCGCTGGGCCTCGTGCTGCCCGCCCTCGCCCGGTGCGCCGGGCCCGACGCGGACCTGGTCCTCATGGTCAAGCCGCAGTTCGAGGTGGGCAAGGAGCGGCTCGGCAGCGGCGGAGTGGTGCGGAGCCCGGAGCTGCGCGCCGAAGCGGTACGGGAGGTGGCGCGCCGGGCCTGGGCGCTCGGGCTCGGCGTACGCGGGGTGACGGCCAGTCCGCTGCCCGGACCCTCGGGCAACGTCGAGTACTTTCTGTGGCTGCGGGCCGGCGCACCTGAGCTGGATCCCGCGGATGTCGACCGTGCAGTGGCGGAGGGGCCTCGTTGACGACGAATGTGACGACGAATGTGACGACCGATACGGCACGAACAGTCTTCCTTCTGGCGCACACCGGCCGTCCGGCCGCGATCCGCAGCGCGGAGCTCGTCGTGCAGGGCCTGCTGCGCAACGGGCTCGGCGTGCGGGTCCTGGCGACGGAGGCGGCCGATCTGCCCCTGCCGGACACCGTGGAGACGGTCACGGACACCAGCCCCGCCGCCGTGGACGGCTGCGAGCTGCTGATCGTCCTCGGCGGTGACGGCACGCTGCTGCGCGGCGCGGAGTTCTCCCGCGCCTCCGGGGTGCCGATGCTCGGCGTCAACCTCGGACGTGTCGGCTTCCTCGCCGAGGCGGAGCGCGACGACCTCGACAAGGTGGTCTCCCGGGTCGTCACCCGCGACTACGAGGTCGAGGAGCGCATGACGATCGACGTCCTGGTGCACAGCAACGGCGACGTCGTGCACACCGACTGGGCGCTCAACGAGGCGGCCGTGCAGAAGGTGTCGCCCGAGCGGATGCTCGAAGTCGTCCTGGAGATCGACGGCCGCCCGGTGACCGGGTTCGGCTGCGACGGGATCGTCTGCGCGACCCCGACGGGTTCGACCGCGTACGCCTTCTCGGCGGGCGGGCCCGTCGTCTGGCCCGAGGTCGAGGCGCTGCTGATGGTCCCGATCAGCGCCCACGCGCTGTTCGCCAAGCCGCTGGTGACCTCGCCCACGTCCGTTCTCGCGGTCGAGGTCCAGCCGCACACCCCGCACGGGGTGCTGTGGTGCGACGGCCGGCGGACCGTGGAGCTGCCCGCCGGGGCGCGGGTCGAGGTGCGGCGCGGTGCGGTGCCCGTACGGCTGGCGCGGCTGCACCAGGCCTCGTTCACCGACCGGCTGGTGGCGAAGTTCGCGCTGCCCGTATCGGGATGGCGGGGCGCGCCCCACTGACGGTTCCGACGGTGCCGCACGGCCCCCGTGACCCTCGGGAACGCTCGGGAGAGTGAATCCGGGAGCGGGGGCCGTCGCGCGTCCGGCCCGGGACCTCGTAAGGTCATGTCCGTGTTGGAGGAGATGCGGATACGGTCGCTCGGAGTCATCGACGACGCGGTGGTGGAGCTGTCACCCGGTTTCACCGCGGTGACGGGTGAGACCGGCGCGGGCAAGACCATGGTCGTCACGAGCCTCGGGCTGCTGCTCGGCGGACGTGCGGATCCCGCTCTCGTACGGGTCGGGGCCAAGGCCGCGGTCGTCGAGGGCCGGATCACGGTGTCCGAGGGCGACGCGGCGGCGCTGCGGGCCGAGGAGGCCGGGGCGGAACTCGACGACGGTGCGCTGCTCATCAGCCGTACCGTTTCGGCGGAAGGGCGCTCACGGGCCCACCTCGGCGGCAGATCCGTGCCGGTGGGGGTCCTCACCGAGCTGGCGGACGAACTCGTCGCCGTGCACGGCCAGACCGACCAGCAGGGACTGCTCAAGCCCGCGCGGCAGCGGGGCGCCCTGGACCGGTACGCCGGGGACGGCGTGGAGGTTCCGCACGCCAAGTACGCGGCGGCCTACCGGCGGCTGCGCGCCGTCGCCACCGAGCTCGAAGAGCTGACCACCCGGGCCCGGGAGCGGGCCCAGGAGGCGGATCTGCTGCGGTTCGGCCTGAACGAGGTCGCGGCCGTGGAGCCGTTGCCGGGCGAGGACGTCGAGCTGGCCGCCGAGGCGGAGCGGCTCGGGCACGCCGAGGCCCTCGCCTCCGCCGCCTCCCTCGCGCACACCGCGCTGGCGGGGAACCCGGAGGATCCGGAGAGCGTCGACGCGACGACGGTCGTCGCCGCGGCCGGGCAGGCCCTGGACGGGGTCCGGGCCCATGATCCGGCGCTGGCCGCGCTGGCCGACCGGATCGGGGAGATCTCCATCCTGATCGCCGATGTGTCCGGCGAGTTGGCCGGGTACGCCGATCAGCTGGAGGCCGATCCGCTGCGGCTGGCCGCCGTGGAGGAGCGCCGGGCCGCGCTGACCGCCCTGACCCGTAAGTACGGCGCGGACATCACGGCCGTGCTGGCCTGGGCCCAGGAGGGCGCGGGCCGGCTCACCGAGCTGGAGGGCGACGACGAGCGGATCGGCGAACTGACCGCCGAGCGCGACGGGTTGCGCGCCGAACTCTCCGTGCTCGGACAGGCGTTGACCGACGCGCGTACGGAGGCAGCCGCCCGGTTCGCGGAGGCGGTGACCGAGGAGCTGGCCTCGCTCGCCATGCCGCACGCCCGGGTCTCCTTCGCCATCCGGCAGAACGAGGCGGCGGACGAGGCGTCCGGCATCGACATCGGCGGGCGGAGCGTCGTCTACGGCCCTTCGGGCGCGGACGAGGTGGAACTGCTGCTCGCCCCGCACCCGGGCGCCCAGCCCCGGCCGATCGCCAAGGGCGCGTCGGGCGGTGAGCTGTCCCGGGTGATGCTCGCGGTCGAGGTCGTCTTCGCGGGCTCCGACCCCGTACCGACGTATCTCTTCGACGAGGTCGACGCGGGCGTCGGCGGCAAGGCGGCGGTCGAGGTCGGGCGGCGGCTCGCCAAGCTCGCCAAGTCCGCGCAGGTGGTCGTCGTGACCCATCTGCCGCAGGTGGCGGCCTTCGCCGACCGGCAGTTGCTGGTCGAGAAGACCGTGGACGGCTCGGTGACCCGCAGCGGTGTCACCGTCCTGGAGGGCGAGGACCGGGTCCGGGAGCTGTCCCGGATGCTGGCGGGCCAGGAGGACTCCGAGACCGCCCGCGCCCACGCCGAGGAGCTGCTGGCCACGGCCCGCGCGGACGGGTGAGGACATGAGCGGGACCGGTACGGCGGCGGTGGCGGCGAGCGTGGCCGCCGGGGTGTACGGGCTGCTGCGCCGCCGCACCGACCCGGCGTGGCGGCGGACCAATCGCGCCGGCCGGACCGTCACCCTGTACGCCGGTCCGGCCGCCGTCGTCGGTACGGTCGCGGGACTCGCCGTGGCCCCCGGACCGCCCCGGGAACGCCTCGCCGGGGTGCTCGCGGTGCTGGCGGCCGGCGGCTGCGGGGCGTACGACGACCTCGTGGGCGCCGATGACCCGCGCCGGGGGTTCCGGGCCCATCTGGGCGCGCTGCGGCGGGGCGAGGTGACCAGCGGGGCCGTGAAGCTTCTCGGGATCGGGGCGGCGGGGCTGTGCGCCGGGCTGCTCGTCGAGGAGCACGCCGTGGACGGGGTGCTGACCGGCGTGGTCGTCGCGGGCGCCGCCCATTTCGTCAACCTGGTCGATGTCACGCCCGGGGCCGCCGTCGGCTGCGTCGCGCTGCTCGGTGCGGCGGGGGCGGCTGGTGCGGCGAGGTCGGCGGGCGGCGCCACGGCCGTCGCGCCGCTCGCCGCCGCGGGTGTGCTCGCCCCTTCCGACCTCGGTGAACGGGCCATGCTCGGG
>NZ_JAAGMH010000060.1:0-10404 GCF_010548505.1 Streptomyces sp. SID14515
CGGGTGGATGTGGTGCAGCCGGCGTTGTGGGCGGTGATGGTGTCGTTGGCTGAGGTGTGGCGGTCGTGTGGTGTGGTGCCTGGTGCGGTGGTGGGGCATTCGCAGGGGGAGATCGCGGCTGCGTGTGTGGCGGGTGTGTTGTCTTTGGAGGATGCGGCGCGTGTGGTGGCGTTGCGTAGTGGGTTGATCGGGAGGCGGTTGGCGGGTTCGGGGGGGATGGTTTCGGTTGGTGCTGGGTTGGTTGAGGTGGAGGGGTTGGTTGGTCGTTGGCCTGGGCGGTTGTCGGTTGCGGCGGTGAATGGTCCTGGGTCGGTGGTGGTGTCGGGGGATGTTGCTGCGTTGGAGGAGTTGCTCGGTGTGTGTGAGGCCGAGCGGGTTCGGGTGCGGCGGGTGTCTGTGGATTATGCGTCGCATTCTTCGCAGGTGGAGGCGCTTGAGTCGGAGTTGTTGGGTTTGTTGGAGGGGGTGGAGGCGCGGGATTCGGTGGTGCCGTTTTATTCCACGGTGACGGGTGGTTTGGTGGGTGGTGCGGAGCTTGGGGGTGATTATTGGTATCGGAATTTGCGGGAGCGGGTGTGTTTCCGGTCGGCGGTTGATGCTGTGCTGGAGCAGCGGTTCGGTGTGTTTGTGGAGGTGAGTCCGCATCCTGTGTTGGTTCCTGGTCTTGTCGAGGGTTTTGATGAGGCGGGGGTTGATGCGGTGGCGTTGGGTACGTTGCGTCGTGGTGAGGGGGGTTGGGATCGGGTTGTGGCCAGTGTGGCCGAGGCGTGGGTTCATGGGGTGGAGGTGGATTGGTCGTCGTTGGTGCCGGCGGGTCCGCGTGTTGATCTGCCTACCTATCCATTCCAGCATCAGCGTTACTGGTTGCCGCGGTCTGCGGGTGTTACGGATGCGGCCGGTCTTGGTCTGAATGGTCTGGGTCATCCGTTGCTGGGTGCAGCGGTGACGTTGGCCGATGGTGATGGGGTGCTTTTCACCGGTCGGCTTTCTCTTGGTACACATCCCTGGCTTGCTGATCATGTTGTTGAGGGCACGGCCATCCTGCCCGGCACAGCATTCGTCGAGCTCGCCATCCGAGCCGGCGACCAGATAGGACTTGGCCATCTGGCGGATCTCACCGTGCACACTGCGCTGGTGTTGCCCGATCGGGGCGCGATGATGCTTCAGGTCCGGCTGAGCACGCCGGACGAGACCGGCCGGTGCACCGTGACCGTGCATTCCCGGCCGGAGGACGCGTCGGCCGACGCATGGGGCGCACACGCTGAGGGCGTGCTGACAGCTGAAGTGCCGGAGCCGCCCACCGTGCCCACCGCATGGCCGCCGTCTGGAGCTACAACCGCAGCCGTAGAGGACTTTTATACGCGCCTCGCCGACGCTGGTTACCACTATGGACCGGCTTTCCAAGGCCTGAGTGCTGCCTGGCGGCACAATGACGCGGTGCTCGCGGAGGTGCGTCTGTCCGAGGCTCAGGTAGCGGACGCCGGTCGGTTCGGAATCCATCCGGCTTTGCTGGACGCGGCTCTGCAGAGCATGTTCCTGCTTGATTCCGACGACGGTGGGACAAGACTGCCCTTCGCCTGGACCGGAGTGACCCTTTACGCCGTGGGTGCTACGGCGGTCCGTGTTCGCGTGACACCCTCCGGACCGGACACGGTGTCACTCGTCCTCACCGATCTCGACGGACAGCTGGTTGCTGTGGTGGACGCCCTGATGCTGCGCGCCGCATCCATCCAACACATCGGGGCGGACACTTCGGATTCGCTGTTCCACATCGACTGGGTATCCGTTCCCCTGATCGGCCACGAGCCCCCTCCTGAGGGTGTGTTCGTCTCCCGCGTCCTGAAGGCTCCCGCAGACGCGGACCCAGCAACAGCTGTACGCACCGCGACCACGGAAACGCTTTCCCTTCTGCAGGAGTGGCTCGCGGACGACCATCCGGACGGTGCCCGCTTGGCGCTGCTGACCTGCGGTGCGGTTGCCACCGAGGACAACGAGGACATCACCGATCTGGCCAACGCCGCAGTGTGGGGCCTGGTCCGTTCGGCGCAGTCCGAGCACCCGGACCAGTTCGTGCTGATCGACATGGACGCCCCGGATACCGACGCGGACCTCCTGCGAGCGGCGGTCGCCACCGGTGAACCGCAGCTCGCGATCAGGGACGGCGCGGTCCTGGCACCCCGGCTGGCCCGGGCCGCCGGCCACGAGGCGCTGGCCCCACCGCGCGGCCAGGATGCGTGGCGGCTGGACATTACCGGGAAGGGCACGATCGATAACCTCGCCCTGGTCGGCTGCCCTGACGTGCTGGAACCACTGGGCCCAGGCCAGGTCCGGCTCGCCGTACACGCAAGTGCTTTGAACTTCCGAGACGTGATTGTGGCTCTGGACGTTGTGGCCGGACTCGAAGGAGTAGGCGGCGACGCCGCCGGTGTCGTCCTTGATGTGGGACCTGGCGTCACCGAGATCGCGGTGGGTGATCGGGTGATGGGGCTCTGCCCGGGATCCTTCGGCCCCATCGCCGTGACTGATCACCGCAGTCTCGTCCGGATCCCGGACGGATGGACGTTTGAGCAGGCCGCAGCGATCCCGATCGTCGCCCTGACCGCGTACTACGGGCTGGTACACCTGGCCGCGCTGCAGCCGGGCGAACGGCTCCTGGTCCACGCCGCCGCCGGAGGCGTGGGAACGATGGCGGTGCAGCTGGCCCAGCATCTGGGCGCAGAGGTGTTCGGCACCGCCAGCCCTGGGAAGTGGGAGGCGCTGCGAGCAGCCGGTTTCGACGACGCGCACTTGGCCAATTCACGCACGCTCGACTTCGAGAAGCGCTTCCTGGAGGGCACCGAAGGCCACGGAATGGACGTGGTGCTGGATTGCCTGGCAGGTGAATTCGTCGATGCCGGTCTGCGGCTCCTGCCCACCGGCGGGCGGTTCCTGGAGATGGGCAAGACCGACAAGCGGGATCCGGTAGCGGTCACCGCGGCCTACCCCGGAGTGGCCTATCACGCGTACGACGTGCTGGAGGCCGGGGCCGAGCGAATACAGGAGATGCTCCAGGAGATACGCGCCCTGATGGAGCGGGGGATCATCCAGCCGCTGCCCGTCACCACGTGGGATGTCCGACGTGGCCGCGAAGCATTCCGTTCGCTGAGCCAGGCGCGACTGGTCGGAAAAGCCGTGCTTACCGTGCCTCAGCCGATGCGGCGGGATGGAACCGTACTGATCACCGGTGGCACCGGAGTACTGGGTGCCACGCTCGCGCGTCACATGGTGGTCGCGGGCGGCATGCGGCATCTTCTGCTGACGAGCCGCCGGGGGCCCGAGGCTCCAGGTGCGGCGGAACTGGTCGCGGAGCTGACCGAGGCGGGGGCGACGGTGACCGTAGCAGCCTGCGACGCGGCGGACCGCGACGGGCTGAGGGATTTGCTCGAAGGCATTCCGGCCGCGCATCCGCTGACGGCGGTGATCCACGCCGCCGGGGTGCTGGACGACGGGCTCATCACGTCCCTGACTCCCGAGAAACTCGACCGGGTGCTGCGCCCGAAGGTGGATGCGGCGGTCAATCTGCATGAGCTGACCAGGCGTCAAGAACTCGCGGCCTTCGTGATGTTCTCCTCGGTGGCTGCTACCCAGGGAGGGGCCGGACAGGGCAACTATGCCGCAGCCAATGCCTTCCTTGAGGCCCTGGCCCGACACCGCCGGAGCCTCGGCCTGCCGGCCTCCGCCATGGCGTGGGGTTTCTGGAACGAGCGCAGCGGTATGACAGGCCACCTGGACGAAGCCGACGTCACCAGGATGAGCCGTGCCGGGGTGCTGCCCCTGGACACCGCACAGGCATTGGCCCTGTTCGACCTCGCGCGGAGCCTGGACCTGCCGGTGACCGTGCCCACGCGTCTGGACGTCACTGTGCTACGGGCGGACGACGGCTCCGTGGCACCACTGTTGTCCGGCCTGGTGAGCGCGGTTCAGCGACGGGTGGTTACAGCCGGTGCAGACCGCGGCGGCCCCGCCCTGCGTGACCGGTTGGCCGGTATGGCCGGTACCGAACAGGACCGGGTGCTCGGCGACCTGGTGCGAACCCATGCCGCGACTGTTCTGGGCCACGGTTCGGCGGAGTCCGTACCGGCGGCGCAGACGTTCAAGGAGCTCGGGTTCGACTCGCTGACGGCAGTGGAGTTTCGCAACCGGCTCAACGCCGCGACCGGACTGCGACTGCCCAGCACACTGGTCTTCGATTACCCGACGCCCACCGCGCTGGCGGCCCACCTGCAGTCCGAACTGCTGCCGGAGCAGGCGGCAGGAGCAGACTCTGTGCTGGCCGAGCTCGATCGTCTGGAGTCGGTGCTGGGCGCACTCGGCGTTGACGACCTGGAGCGAGGGCGCATCACCCGGCGTCTGACGGCCTTGGCGGCGGCCTGGGCGAATGATGGCGGTCCGGCGAATGCGGTCGACGATCTCGACGACGCCTCGAACGATGACCTCTTCGACATTGTCGACAAGGGCTTTTCCCTTTAGGAGCGAACAGTAGATGTCCGAAGAAGCCAAGCTCCGCGATTACCTCAAGCGTGCGATCGCGGAGGGTCGACAGGTCCGCCAGCAACTACGCGACCTGGAAGAGAAGACGCGCGAGCCCATCGCGGTGATCGGCATGGCTTGCCGGTTCCCCGGCGGTGTCATTTCCCCGGAACAGCTCTGGGCTCTCGTGGCCAACGGGGTCGACGCGGTGGGCGACTTTCCCGAGGACCGGGGCTGGGCCCGGTTCTCGTCCGAGGCGTCCTACACCAAAGCAGGCGGGTTCCTCGACGGAGTCGGCGATTTCGACCCGGAGTTCTTCGGGATCTCGCCGCGCGAGGCGCTGTCCATGGACCCTCAGCAGCGGCTTCTGCTGGAGACTTCCTGGGAAGCGATCGAACGGGCCGGAATCGATCCGCTGGCTTTGAACGGCAGCCAGACCGGAGTATTCATCGGCGGGACGTCACAGGAGTTCGCCGGCCTTCTCGCCGCCTCGGACCATGACAGCGAAGGCCATATGCTCACCGGCACAGCCGCAAGCGTGCTGTCAGGAAGGATCGCCTACAGCCTGCGCCTGGAAGGGCCGGCGGTAACCGTCGACACGGCATGCTCCTCCTCGCTGGTCGCGCTGCACCTGGCGGTGCAGTCGCTGCGTAGTGACGAGTCGGATCTTGTGCTGGCCGGCGGCGTTCTGGTGATGACCACACCCGGCCCCTTCATAGAGTTCGCCCGGCAGGGCGGGCTGGCCGCGGACGGCCGGTGCAAGCCGTTCGCGGCGGCGGCCGACGGCACGGGGTGGGGCGAGGGCGTCGGTGTGCTGCTCCTGGAGCGGCTGTCCGATGCCCGCAAGAAGGGACATCCGGTGCTGGCGGTCATCCGCGGCAGCGCAGCCAATCAGGACGGGGGGTCCAACGGCCTGACCGCCCCCAGCGCCCCGGCTCAGCAGCGGGTCATTCGCCAAGCCCTGGCGAACGCCAACCTGACCGCTGCTGACGTGGATGTGGTCGAAGGCCACGGTACCGGCACGACACTCGGAGATCCCATCGAGGCCCGTGCCCTGCTGAACACCTATGGGCGGCAGGACCGCCCGAACGGTGAACCGCTGTGGCTGGGATCGCTCAAGTCCAACATCGGCCACACCCAGGCCGCAGCCGGCGTCGGCGGCGTCATCAAGATGGTGCTCGCTCTGCAACACGAGACACTGCCGCAGACCCTGCATGTGGACGAACCGACTCCGCACGCGGACTGGGAAACGGGCAACATCCAGCTGCTCACCGCGGCACGGCCGTGGCCGCGCGGGGGCCGCCCGCGCCGGGCGGGAGTGTCCTCCTTCGGGGTGAGCGGCACCAATGCCCACCTGCTCATCGAGGAGGCGCCGGAAACAGTCGACGATCCGCGACCGCACGAGACGGCAGGCGTCTCTCCGCTCGACTTGTCGGTCCTGCCTTGGGTGGTCTCGGGCGCGAGCGACACGGCGGTACGAGCACAGGCGACACGACTGGCCGATTTCTGGGACGCCACACCGGACCTGTCACCGGTGGACGTTGCCTGGTCGCTCGCCCACGGCCGCTCGGCCTTCGCACACCGGGCAGTGGTGACCGCCGCGGAAACAGACGCTCTTAGGGCAGGGCTGGCCGCGATCGCCCAAGGCGCCTCCGCACCCGGTGTGGTCGAGGGAACAGCCGAACCAACGGTCCGTGCGGCATTCGTGTTTCCCGGCCAGGGCGCGCAGTGGGCCGGCATGGCGGTCGAACTGCTCACCGGCTCGACTGTGTTCGCTGCCCGCATGAAGGAGTGCGCGGCTGCCCTCGCGCCATACGTCGATTGGTCGCTGGAAGACGTGCTGCGGGCAGACCCGGACGCTCCGCCGCTGGAGCGGGTGGATGTGGTGCAGCCGGCGTTGTGGGCGGTGATGGTGTCGCTCGCCGACCTGTGGCGGGCCTGCGGGGTGCAGCCGGTGGCGGTCGCCGGGCACAGTCAGGGTGAGATCGCCGCAGCGTGTGTGGCGGGTGCGCTTTCTCTGGCCGATGGCGCCCGGATCGTGGCCCTGCGCAGCAAACTGATCGCCTCGGAGCTGTCAGGACGAGGCGGCATGGCCTCGGTGACCTTGCCGGTGGAGCAGGTCGTGGACCGACTCCGTAACTGGCAGGACACACAGTTGTCGGTTGCGGCGGTGAACGGACCCCAGTCGGTTGTGGTTTCGGGCGAACCACACGCGCTTGACGAACTGCTGGCCCAGTGCGCGGCCGAGGGTGTACGTGCCCGACGCATCGCGGTTGACTATGCCTCCCACTCGGCTCAGGTCGAGGACATCCGGGCCGATCTGGACGCGGCGCTAGCGAACATCTCCATGGCAGCCACAGAGATCGCGTTCGTCTCCTCCGTGACCGGTGCAGTGACGGACCCGGCCGAACTGGGTACGGAGTACTGGTACCGGAATCTGCGTGAGACCGTCCAGTTCGACCAGGCCACGCAAGCACTGCTCGACCACGGGTGTACCGCCCTGATCGAGATGAGTCCGCACCCGGTGCTGGTGCCTGCGATCCGCGAGACCATCGACGACCGGGGGGCCGAAGCGGTCACCTTCGGTTCACTGCGCAGGGACGACGGCGGTCCGGATCGATTCGTCGCCTCGCTGGCCGAAGCGTACGTCCATGGAGCCACCGTGGACTGGGCAGCACTGGCAGCACGCCATGCTCCGCGGCGGGTGGATCTGCCCACCTACGCATTCCAGAATCAACGGTTCTGGCTCGAACCGCCGGTGCTCGGACAGCAGTCACCCGAAGACGTCGTGGACTCGTGGCGCTACCGCGTGCAGTGGGAACCTGTGCCGGTGCCGACCGAGACGCCTGCAAGAGGCCGATGGCTGGTTGTGGTGCCGGAGCCCGGTGCCGACGGCGACGTGGCGCGGGCGCTGGCGCCTGCCGAGGTGGTCGAGCTGGCCGTCGGCAGCGAAGCCGATCGCCACGCCCTGGCGGCACGGCTGTCCACCGCCGGTGAGTTCCATGGTGTGGTGTCGACGGTGACCGACGTCTGGTCGTCCACCGTGCTCGTGCAGGCGCTGGGTGACGCCGAGATCGACGCGCGCCTGTGGATGCTGACCCGCGGCGCCGTGGCGGTGGGCACTCAGGACACGGTGTGTCCACGACTGACCCAGATCTGGGGACTGGGCCGAGTCGTGGGACTGGAGCACCCGGATCGCTGGGGTGGGCTGATCGATCTTCCCGAGACCCTGGACGGGACTTCCACCCGCCTGCTGTCGAGCGTGCTGGCAGGCGACGGCTCCGAGGATCAACTGGCCCTACGAGGCGCACAGGCGTACGGCCGTCGGCTCGTCCGCGCCGAAGTGGGCGACGCCGTCCCGCCACGTAGCTGGGAGCCCCGTGGCACTGTGCTGATCACCGGAGGCACTGGTGCCATCGGTGGGCATGTGGCCCGGTGGGTGGCCCGCAACGGGGCCGATCATGTCGTGCTCACCAGCCGACGAGGCACGGAGGCCCCTGGCGCGCAGGCGCTGCTCGACGAGTTGAACGAGCTCGGCATCACCGTGACCGTAGCCGCAGGTGACGTCGCGGACCGCGACTTCCTGGCCAAGACGCTGAGCGAGGCCGGTCCGATCAATGCGGTCTTCCATACGGCCGGGGTCAGCCAGTACGGCAGCATATCGGAGCTGACGCAGGCCGAATTCTCTGAAGCGGCGGCGGGAAAGGTGGCCGGTGCACAGCAACTGGATGAATTGCTGGCCGACACGGACCTGGACGCGTTCGTGCTGTTCTCTTCCGGCGCCGCCGTGTGGGGCAGTGCCGGCCAGGCGGCGTACGCCGCCTCGAACGCCTACCTGGACGGGCTGGCGGAGAGCCGCCGAGCCCGCGGTGCGACGGCTACGTCGGTGGCATGGGGCGGGTGGTCCGGTGGTGGAATGCTCGCCGGGGCCACGGAACGGGAGCTCGGTCGACGCGGGGTCGGTGCGATGGCGCCGGAGCTTGCGCTGTCCGCGTTGCAGCAAGCCCTCGACCACGACGAGACGTCGCTGACGGTGACCAGAATGGATTGGGCCCGGTTCGCGCCGACGTTCACGCTGGCACGCCGGAGCCCCCTGATCGGGGACATCCCCGAGGTCGCCGCCGCCCTGAAAGAGAATCCAGGAGAAGCGGACGCGGATCCGCGCGCCGCCGCTTTGCGTACGCGCCTGAGGGCCGCTAGCGACACCGACCGGGCCACAGCTCTGCTGGACGTTGTGCGTGCCGAGGCGGCGGTGGTGCTGGGCCATACGGACAGTGCGTCGATCGACCCTCGCAAGCCCTTCCGCGACCTCGGCTTCGACTCTCTGCTGGCGGTGGAGTTCCGCAATCGTCTGACGAAGGTGACAGGGCTACGACTTCCCGGTGCGGTGGTATTCGATTACCCCACTCCCACACGGCTCGCACATCACCTCGTGGCCGAGCTCTGGGGCGAGGCCGACGAGGCGGCGCCGGCTGCGGCAGCGCTGGGCAGCGACGAGCCGATTGCCATTGTGGGCATGGCTTGCCGCTACCCGGGCGGAGTGAGCACGCCGGAAGAATTGTGGGACCTGGTCTCGTCCGGGACCGACGCACTCACCGCGGCTCCCGTGGACCGAGGCTGGGAAACGGACGCCGTCGGTGGTTTTGTGGACGACGCCGGCCATTTCGACCCGGCATTCTTCGACATCTCCCCGCGGGAAGCGGTGGCGATGGACCCGCAACAGAGGCTGCTATTGGAAGCATCCTGGGAAGCCCTGGAACGGTCGGGCATTGACCCGACGACCCTCAAGGGTAGCTCGACCGCGGTCATAGTCGGAGCCGCAGCACTGGAGTATGCGGGTCTGCTATCTGAATCCGCACATGGCTCCGAGGGATTCGCCATGACGGGAAACTCCGGCAGCGTCATTTCCGGTCGTATCGCGTACACGCTCGGCCTGGAGGGCCCAGCGATCACCGTCGACACCGGCTGCTCATCAGCTCTGGTGGCGCTGCATCAAGCGGTCTCCTCACTGCGTAACGGCGAGTGCTCTCTGGCCTTGACAGGCGGAGTCGCGGTGATGGCGACTCCAGTGGCCTTCACCGAGTTTGCGCGGCAGGGCGGTCTGGCGGTGGATGGTCGGTGTAAGGCGTTTGCTGATGCGGCTGATGGTACGGGGTGGGGTGAGGGTGTTGGGTTGTTGGTGTTGGAGCGGTTGTCGGATGCGGAGCGTCTTGGGCATCGTGTGCTGGCGGTGGTGCGGGGGAGTGCGGTTAATCAGGATGGTGCGTCGAATGGGTTGACGGCGCCGAATGGTCCTTCGCAGCAGCGGGTGATTCGGCAGGCGTTGGCGAATGCGCGGTTGTCGTCTTCTGATGTGGATGCGGTGGAGGGTCACGGTACGGGTACGACGTTGGGTGATCCGATTGAGGCGCAGGCGTTGTTGGCGACGTATGGGCAGGGGCGTGAGGAGCCGCTGTGGCTTGGGTCGTTGAAGTCGAATCTGGGTCATACGCAGGCTGCTGCTGGTGTGGCTGGTGTGATCAAGATGGTGATGGCGATGCGGCATGGGGTGTTGCCGCGGACGTTGCATGTGGATGAGCCGTCGTCGCATGTGGACTGGTCGGCGGGTGCGGTCGAGTTGTTGACGGAGCAGCGTGCCTGGCCTGAGGTGGGGCGTCCGCGTCGGGCGGGTGTGTCGTCGTTCGGGATCAGTGGGACGAACGCGCACGTGATTCTGGAGCAGGCGCCTGAGCTGTCTGTTCCTGTGCCTGTTACGTCTGTTGTGCCGGCTGTGTCTGGGCTTGCTGGTGTGGAGCCGTGGTTGTTGTCGGCTCGGTCGGAGTCTGCGTTGGGTGCGTGGGCTGAGCGTCTGCGGCCTTTGGCCGGGGAGCCGGGGGTGGCTGCGGGGCTGGCTGC